>DASYKU010000107.1 GCA_035995165.1 Mycobacteriales bacterium | reverse complement strand
GGCGGGGGGCCGGCTCGACCTGTCCGCGGCGTACCCGTCCGGGCTGCGCGCGGTGGTCTGGCTCGGCCCTCCGCCTCCGTGAGCTGTTCTGCGGTCCCCCCACCCGTCCGGGCGTGGCCCGGCTCAGTCGTCGGAGCCGTGACCACCGGAACCGTGGTCGTCGCGGCCGCGGTCGTCCGCGCCGCCGCGACCGGAGCCGCCGCCGTGCCCGGTCTCACCCTCGGCGACGCGGCCGCGGGCCTCGGTCCGGTCGTGCGCGTTGTCCGCGCCCCGGGGACCCTCGCCCTCGGCAACCCGCCCGCGGGCCTCGGTCACGTCGTGCGCGTTGTCCGCGCCCCGGGGACCCTCGCCCTCGGCAACCCGTCCACGCGCCTCGGCCTCGTGCCGGGCCGTGGCCGCCTTCTTGGCCGCAGCAGCCTTGGCCGCCGTGGCCTTCCTCGCGGCCGCCGTCTTCGCAGCAGCGGCCTTCGCCGCCGCCTCGGCCCGGTCGTGCGCGGTGTCCGCGCCCCGGGGCGCCTCACCCTCGGCGACCCGCCCGCGGGCCTCCGCCTCCCGGCTGGTCGTCGCCGGTGCAACCGCCGCCGCCGGGCGGACCTGCGGGGACGCACTGCCCGCGGCCTGCGCCACGCCGACCCCGACACCAAGCGCACCGAGCACCGTCGCGGCACTGGCCGCCACTGCCCACGTCTTCGCAAACCGCATGTGTCCGTCCTCCGTCAATCGTGTTCACTGCTGACAGGGACCACTGTCGGCCGGGCGGGGACAACGCCGCCCCAGCCGAACCTCAACGGCGGGATAAACCTGGAAAGCTGGCCGGTGTGAGCTGTGTCTTCTGCCGGATCGTGGCCGGCCTCGCGCCGGCCAGCGTGGCGTACGCGGACCCGACCGCGGTCGTCTTCCTCGACATCGCGCCCATGACGCCGGGCCACCTGCTCGTCGTGCCGCGGACGCACGTGGAGTCGCTGGCCGAGCTGGACCCGGACGTCGGCGCGCACCTCTGGCGGGTCGGGCAGCGGATGGCGGCCTCGCTGCGCCGGTCCCCGCTGCGCTGCGACGGGGTCAACTTCTTCGTCGCCGACGGGGCCGCGGCGTTCCAGGAGGTGCCGCACCTGCACCTGCACGTGATCCCGCGCTGGAAGGGCGACGGGGTGAAGCTGAACTACAAGCCGGGACGGCCGGCCCGGGCCGATCTCGACGCGCAGGCGACGGACCTGCGCGCCGCGGCCGAGCGCACCGCCCTCCCCAACGACTGAGGCGCCCGAGCCGGCCGGGCCGGCGACCGGCCGGCCGGCGGTGGGGTCAGTCGTCCGAGCCGCCCTTGCCCTTGCCGTCAATGGAGCCGTGGTCGTCCCCGGAGCCCTTGCCCTTACCGTCGGACTTGCGCTTGCCGGAGTCCTCGGCGGACTTGCCCTTGCCGGAGTGGTCGTCCCGACCGGGCGCCCGCGCCACGGTCGCGGCCGGTCGGACCACGGCCGGCGCCTGGTGCACGGTGCCGGCGGTCGGCGCCGCCGCCCCGGCCTCACCCGGCGCGGGCAATCCGGGACCGTCCGGGGCCGCCGGCACCGCGCTGCTGTGCCGCGCGATCGGGAGCACACCCTGGCCCGGGCCGGACTGCACGAGCACGATCCCGCCGACCACGGCGGCCGTCGTCAGCACTCCCACGGCCCAGTTCCGTACGGTCATGGCCACCCTCAGCGTCGTCCGGTCCCCGACGGACGTTCTGAGCCCTACCCAGGAGCGGGCGGCCTAGTCAGTTCCAGGGCCGCAGCACCGGCGGGTCGCCGAGCTCGGGCCGGACCACGGCGGGCCGGCCCAGCAGCCAGCCGACCAGGGCCCAGGACGGGCCGACCACGCGGACCGGCGGCGGCGCGGCGGCCCGGACGGCGGCGGCCCGGGCCGAGCGGGCGGTGCCGGCCGGCGCCGGCACGGACGCCCCGACCAGCCAGCGCTGGCCCGAGTCGGTGTTCACCACCTCGACGGTGAGCCCGGCCGGCAGCCGCGGCCCGATCCGGTCCGGGTCCAGCAGCGAGGGCAGCAGCGGGGCGACGAAGGAGGCCGGCCAGTCGCCGGGGCCGTACCTGTCGGCGAGATCGACGCGGTGGATCTCGACCTCGCGCCAGCGGGTCCCGATCAGCCGCAGCGCCGGCATCGGCCCGGTCCGGGTCACCGCGTCGCCGTGCCAGTCGGCGTCCGACAGCGCGGCCCAGGTCTCGTCCAGCCGGCGGGCGCTGTCGACCACGTCCGCGACCAGCTCGGCCGGGTCCCGGCCGGCGCCGGCCTCGATGTCGGCGGCCCGGGACTCCTCGCCGTCGTACATCGGGATCCTCTCGCCGCGGACGGTGCCGGCCAGCGTCCGGACCATCGCGTCGGCGTTGCGGGCGAGGTGGCTCAGCACGTGCCCCCGGGTCCAGCCCGGCAGCAGCGACGGCCGGCCGGCCCAGGCGTCGGTCGGGGTCCGTTCCTGCAGCGCGGTCAGCAGGCTGTCGGTCGACCCGCGGACCTCGTCCAGGCGGCGGGAGACGTCGTCGGAGGCCACCATGTCATCCTGCCAGCGTCGGGGGTGGGGTACGGAAACCCCGGCTCCCGGGACGGGAGCCGGGATTCCCCGGAGAGAGGTCAGCCGTGCACGGTCAGCGTGCCGATGCCCGTCATGTTCGCGTGCACCGTGCAGCTGAACTTGTACGTCCCGGGCTCGGCCGGCGCCGCGAAGGTCGCCGTCTCGCCCTTCTGCAGCAGTGGGGTCTTGAACTTGCCGTCGTCGGACGACACGTCGTGGGCCGCGACGTCCTGGTTGGTCACCGTGATCATGGCGCCGGGCTTGACCGTGAGCGGGCTGCCGAACGCGAAGTTCAGGATCGTGATCGTGCCGGTGGTGGCGCCGCCGCCGTTGTCGTCGGCCGAACTGCTGCTCTCGCCGCCCGCCGGCGCGCTGGTGGGCGGGGCCGTTGTCGCGCTGGTCGTCGTGGCGACGCTGGGCGCCGCGGCGCCCGACGAGTCGTCGCCGGACGAACAGGCCGCGATGGCAATGGCAACAGCCGCCGCGGCCGCGGCGAGCCGGAGAAGTCGGTTCATGCCCGGCATCACGGCTCATTCCGTGCCCTGGTTCACTCCGAGTAACCGGTACGGCGTGGACGTGACCGGTTCGACAACACTGAACCGGGGCGCGGCGTGTGCCGTAGCTAGAGGACGGAGCCGGGGAGGTGTGAGCTGGTGAGCGCCGATGAGCAGGTGCTGCGGTTGCTGCACGACGAGCACGCCCCGGCACTGTGGGGCTATGCGATGCGGTTGACCGGCGGTGACGCCGGGCGGGCGCAGGACGCCGTGCAGGAGACGTTGCTGCGGGCGTGGAAGCACCCGGAGGTGATGGACTCGGAGCGCGGTTCTCCGCGCCCGTGGTTGTTCACCACTCTCCGTAACGTGCTGATCGACGAGTGGCGGGCCCGCAAGGTCCGGCCCGAGGTGGTCACCGACGAGGTGCCCGAGCTGGCCAGCCCGGACCACGCGGACGCCGCGGTGCAGTCCTGGCTGGTCGCCGACGCCCTGAGACAGCTCAGCCAGCAGCATCGGGAAGTGCTGCTGGAGTGTTACTACCGCGGCTGCAGCGTCGCCCAGGCGGCCCATCGGCTCGGGATCCCCACCGGCACGGTGAAGTCGAGGACGTACTACGCGTTGCGGGCTCTGCGGCTCGCGCTGGAGGAGAGAGGGGTGACGGCATGACGGACCGATACACATACGACGCCGGCCCTTACGTCCTCGGCGCGTTGCCGCCGGAGGACCGTCGGGCGTTCGAGGAGCACCTGGCCACGTGCTCGCAGTGCCAGGCCGAGGTCCGCGAGTTCGCCGGCCTCCCGGGTCTGCTGTCCCGGCTGCCGGCCGGAGAGCTGCCCGCGGTGCTCGAGGGAGCTCCGGAGCCGCCCGCACCGGTGTCCGTGCTGCCGTCGCTGATGCGTGCGGCCGGGGTGCAGCGCACCGTCCGGCGCCGTCGTGCCTTCGTCGTGGGCATCGCGGCCGCGCTGGTGACCGCGGCCGGCAGCGTCGTGGTGACGGAGTCCGTCATCGACTCGCCCGCCGCCGTGGTGGCGGCGCCCCCGCCGGTGCAGACCCCGCAGATCTTCACCCCGACCTCCGCGTTGCCGGTGAAGGCGCAGGCGACGCTCACCGACGTGCCCGGCGGGACGAAGATCACCATGATCTGCCAGTACACCGGGCCGGTCGACGGCAAGCAGCATCAGTACGGGTTGCGGCTGATCCCCAAGGGCGGCGGCAAGGCCCAGTGGCTGGGCTCCTGGCCGGTCTGGGGCACCGAGACGTACGAATCGCAGGTCGTCGCGCCGATGTCCCGCGACAAGATCCAGTCGCTCGAGGTCGTGAGCCCGGACGGCACGGCGCTGTCCCACCTCGACGTGAACTGACCCGAGCGGGCGCCGGACCGAGCCGGCGCCCACCCGGGCGGCGCTCCAGAACCGAGCCGGCGCCCACCTGGGCGGCGCTCCAGAACGAGCCGGCGCCCACCTGGGCGGCGCTCCGGAACGGGGTGGCGTCCGGCGGTCAGCGGCGGCGGACCCAGCCGGAGTAGCCGGCGACGACCAGCGTCGCCGACGCCCAGCCGAGCAGCGTGAGGATCCAGCCCGCCGCGGCCAGCGCCTGCCCCGCGCCGGTCGCGGTGGCCAGCTGGCAGCGGTCGGCCGCGCCGGTGGAGACCAGCGGGATGGCGGCGTCCACCGCGAGCCCGACCCGGTCGACGACCGGGCACGGGCCGCCGGCCGGCAGCTGCGTCCCGCCGCCGAGGGACAGGAACAGCCCGATCGCCACCCCGAGCACCGCGATGAGCAGGGCGACCGCGCGACCGGGCTGGTAGCCGTACTGGAGGGTGAGGCCGAACCACCGGTGCCGGGTCCGGCTCCAGCCGGTCAGCGTGCGATGCAGGTGACTCTGCTGCGCGACCAGCACCCGCCGTGCCTCGTCCTCGTGCCCCGCGCCCTGGTACGCGGCAGACAGCTGCCGGTACGGCTGGGCAGCGTAGGCCGGCATCCGCTCCAGCCAGCGCAGCCGCTGCTCCACGGTCACCCCGGGATGCCCCGGCATCCCCCGGTACGTCAGCCCGTTCACCTCGACCGCGCCCTTCGCGCGGGCCGGGTCGTCGTAGAGCGTGCCGACCGAGGAGTCGCGCAGGTCGAGCTCGCCGGACTCGATCTCGGTCTCGGACATCGCGACCCGGCCCTCGACGGTCGCGGTGTTCAGCCGGATCGCGGTGCCGCTCGGATGGCTGACCCGGGTGCCGCGCATCTCCAGGTCGCCGGCTATCCGGGTCGAGCGCAGGTTCAGCGTCGGGTCCGTGCCGGCCGCGGTGAGCCTGGCGCCGTCGAGCAGGACCCCCTGCGCGACCTGCAACCGGAGTCCGGCGATCGCGGACCGCTCGCCGCCGTCCACCTCGGTCTCGTGCAGGTCGATCTGGCCGCCGACCCGGCTGCCGGACAGCCGCAGCCCGCCGACCGCGGTGATCCGGTCGAGATAGAGCGTGCCGCCGACGTCGAGGTAGTGCGCGGACAGGGCCCAGCCGGACGGGTTCTCCAGCCGGGCCCGGCCCAGTGACATCGAGCCGACCCGGGCGCCGACCAGCCGGACCGCGCCGTCCGGGCCGGCGCCGTGCACCTCGATCCCGCGGCTGAGGTCGACCATGTCGGTGACGTGCAGGTTGGCGGCGTTGAGGCCGGGGCCGGCCGGGTTGGTCAGCCAGATCCGGCGGGCCGACAGCCGGCCGGCGACGCGGGCGCCGACCAGCTGCAGGGTGCCGGCGACCGCGCCGCCGGTGCCGACCGCGTCGTCCAGCAGCAGGTCGCCGCCGAGCGTGATCCGGTCGGCGACCAGCGCGGCCCCGCCGGAGCCGCCGGCCAGCCGGGCGTGGGTGAGGTCGAGCTTCCCGCCGATCCGGGCGCCGACGAAGCTGACCAGGCCGTTGGCGGTGAAGCCGCGCCAGAGCAGGACCGAGCCGTCGACGACCAGGTCGTCGGCGAGCAGCCCGGAGACCGTGCAGCCGCCGAGGTCGAGCATCGGCAGGGCGGCGCCGCGCAATACCGCGCCCGTGGGCAGGACGCAGTCGCGCAGGCGTACTCGCGCCGTGGTGTGCAGGCCGTCCAGGTCGAGGGTGCCGGTCAGGGTGGCGCCGCGCAGCTGCAGGCCGCGGGCGTCGACCCGGCCGTGCGCGCCGAGCAGGACGTCGCGCACGAGGCCGGCCCGGATCTCGCGCTCCTCGGCCGTCCGGAGGTCGAGCTGCTCACCGGCCGTGACCGCGTCGACCAGCCGCCGCTCGACGGCACTCAACGCAACCACGCCGGAACCGTACTCATCCCACTCCGGCCCGCGACCGCAACGGGTCGGCGGCCGCCCGGGAGCGGCGCCGGCCCGGTCGGCCCGGCGGCCCAGCCTCGACCGGGAGTGCCGCCGGCCCGGCCGGCCCGGCGGCTCAGCCTCGACCGAGACCCGGCGGCCAGGCCGAGGCGGCGAGGTGCAGCGGCCAGGAACCAGACCGGCCCGGCCCCGTGGGAGGGGCCGGGCCGTTAGCGCGGGGCTTCTAGTAGACGGTCCAGGTGTCGGCGCCGCCGAGGAGGGTGGCCAGGTCCGGCTCACCCTTCGCGCGCGCCTCGTCCAATTGGTCGTTCATCATCCGGTCGTACGTCGGCCGCTCGACCGAGCGGAACACCCCCATCGGCGTGTACCGCAGGTCGGTCCCCGACAGCCGCGACAGTGCGAACGCGTACGACGGGTCGGGATTGTGCGCGTCGTGCACGACCACCCGCGGGTCATCCGCCGGCACGTCCTCCGCCACCGACAGCCCGCCGCTGGCCGGGTCCCGGACGACCGCCTTGGCGTCGTCCTTCCCGAACCGGATCGGCTGCCCGTGGGCGAGCCGGATGGTCCAGTCGTCCCGGGTGCCGGCGTCCTTGAGCAGGTCGAACGCGCCGTCGTTGAAGATGTTGCAGTTCTGGTAGATCTGCACCAGCGCGGTCCCCGGGTGCGCCGCCGCCTCCCGCAGCACGCCCTGCAGGTGCTTGCGGTCGGAGTCCATCGTCCGCGCGACGAACGAGGCCTCGGCCCCGATCGCCAGCGAGATCGGGTTGAACGGGTTGTCCAGCGACCCCATCGGCGTGGACTTGGTGATCTTGCCGATCTCGGAGGTCGGCGAGTACTGCCCCTTGGTCAGCCCGTAGATCCGGTTGTCGAACAGCAGGATCTTGAGGTTGGCGTTGCGGCGCAGTGCGTGCATGAGGTGGTTGCCGCCGATGGACAGCGCGTCGCCGTCCCCGGTGACGACCCAGACCGAGAGGTCCGGCCGGGAGGACGCCAGCCCCGTCGCGATCGCCGGCGCCCGGCCGTGGATCGAGTGCATCCCGTACGTGTTCATGTAGTACGGGAAGCGGGACGAGCAGCCGATCCCGGAGATGAAGACGATGTCCTCCTTGGGGACACCGAGCTCCGGCATGAAGCCCTGCACCGCGGCCAGGATCGCGTAGTCCCCGCAGCCGGGGCACCAGCGGACCTCCTGGTCGGTCTTGAAATCCTTCGCCTTCAGCAGTGGCAGCTCAGACATCCGTGATCACACCCTTGAACACCTCGGCCAGCTCGGCCGCGCGGAACGGCAGCCCGCGGACCTGGTTGTAACCGATCACGTCGACGAGATACTTGGCCCGCAGCAGCATCGCCAGCTGGCCCAGGTTCATCTCCGGCACGACCACCCGCTCGTAGCGGCGCAGCAGGTCGCCGAGGTCGGCCGGGAACGGGTTGAGGTGCCGCAGGTGCGCCTGCGCGATCGGCAGCCCTTCCCGGCGGACCCGCCGGCAGGCCGCCCCGATCGGCCCGTACGTCGAGCCCCAGCCGAGCGCGAGCACCTTCGCGTCCCCGGTCGGGTCCTCGACCTCCAGCGGCGGCAGCGAGCGGGCGATGCCGTCCACCTTGGCCTGCCGGGTCCGGACCATGAAGTCGTGGTTGTCGGGGTCGTAGGAGATCGAGCCGGTCTTGTCGGCCTTCTCGATGCCGCCGATGCGGTGCTCCAGCCCCGGCGTCCCCGGCACCGCCCACGGCCGGGCCAGCGTCTCCGGGTCCCGCAGGTAGGGCAGGTATTCGCCGTCCGGCCCGTTCGGCTCGGTGGCGAAGTCCACGTGCAGGTCGGGCAGGTCCTCGACGGAGGGCACCTGCCAGGGCTCGGAGCCGTTGGCGAGGTAGCCGTCGGAGAGCAGGAAGACCGGCGTCCGGTACGTCAGAGCGATCCGGACCGCCTCGATCGCGGTGTAGAAGCAGTCCGACGGCGACTTGGCCGCGACCACGGGGACCGGCGCCTCGCCGTTGCGGCCGAACATCACCTGCAGCAGGTCGGACTGCTCGGTCTTGGTCGGCAGCCCGGTCGAGGGCCCGCCACGCTGGATGTCGCAGATCACCAGCGGCAGCTCCAGCGACACCGCGAGGCCGATCGTCTCCGACTTCAGCGAGATCCCGGGGCCGGAGGAGGTGGTGACGCCGAGCGCGCCGCCGAAGGACGCGCCGAGCGCCGCCCCGACACCGGCGATCTCGTCCTCGGCCTGGAACGTCCGCACGCCGAACCGCTTGTGCTTGGCCAGCTCGTGCAGGATGTCGCTGGCCGGCGTGATCGGGTACGCGCCCAGGAACAGCGGCAGGCCCGAGAGCTGCGATGCCGCGATCAACCCGTACGCCAGGGCCGGGTTGCCGGAGATGTTGCGGTACTTGCCCGGGGGCAGCGGGGCCGGCTTCACCTCGTACGAGACCGCGAAGGCCTCGGTGGTGTCGCCGTAGTTGTAGCCCGCGCGGAAGGCGGCGATGTTGGCCGCCGCGATCTCCGGCTTGCGGGCGAACTTCGTCTCGAGGAACGTGATCGTGCCCTCGGTCGGCCGGTTGTACATCCAGGACAGCAGCCCGAGCGCGAACATGTTCTTCGCCCGCTCGGCGTCCTTCTTGGAGATGTCGAACTCGGCCAGCGCCCGGACCGTCGTCGAGGTCAGCGGCACGGCCTGGACCTGGAACGCGGACAGCGAGCCGTCCTCGATCGGGTTCGACGCGTAGCCGGCCTTGGTCACCGAGCGGGTGGTGAACTCGTCGGTGTTCACGATCACGGTCGCGCCGGCCGGCAGGTCACCCTGGTTCGCCTTCAGCGCCGCCGGGTTCATCGCCACCAGCACGTCCGGGGCGTCGCCCGGCGTCATGATGTCGTGATCTGCGAAGTGCAACTGGAACGACGAGACGCCGAGCACGGTGCCGGCAGGGGCCCGGATCTCGGCCGGGAAGTTGGGGAGCGTCGACAGGTCGTTGCCGAAGGACGCGGTCTCCGAAGTGAACCGATCCCCCGTCAGCTGCATGCCGTCGCCGGAGTCACCGGCGAAACGGATGACGACACGATCGAGGCGCTTGACCTCTTTCTGCATGATGTGCGCTGCCTCCCGAGGCGGACCCCGCGGGTGGGTCCGGGCCGTTGTCCATAGTACGGAGGAGAGCCAGGGCAGCGTCGGTTCATGACATGACACGGGCTTGTCAGAGCACCCAGGCGTAACAACCGGGCCAGGCCCTGCGAGGTGGTGGTGCGGACCGCCGCGGGCGGGGTCAGACGGGCTGGCCGCGCCCCGGGGTGGGACCGTCGGGACGACCGGCCGGACGGGCCGGCGTGCCCCCGGGACCGGCGGCGCGGGCGGAGCGCGCCAGCTGCCAGCGGATCCACGCGACGCCGATGCCGGTGAACAGGATGCCCTGCAGGATCAATGACTCCGTGCTGGTCAGAGCCCCGATGAGGATGAGCGCGATGCCGAATCCGGTCAGCGAGCGGGCCGGCCAACGCCGGGTCCGGTCGATCCGGGGACCTGTGCGCAACCCCCGCCCGAAGTTCTTGTCTTCGGCCCGCAGGCCCGCTTCGATGCGCACCAGCTCCTGCTGTTCGCGGTCGCTCAACATGGCCTCGTGCCCTCCCTGCCGCTGAGTACGCCGATCCCGTACCCGCGTGCGTACCGTCACAACCTGTGGATCATCTCCGTACCGCACACCACCATATGTGGTACGCCTCACGTCCTCCGTTGGTTCGAGTGCGCCGCTGGGAAACGTGTGGCGGTGGCGACCCGGGCGGGTCGGCCATCGACCAGTAAACGCCTCGTTCCGGTGGGTCGTAACCCCGACGGGTCTGACGACCCGGCCGGCCGGGGCTAGTCTCCCTGCGTGGCGGCGCGGTTTCCGGCAGGTCCGTACACCCTCTGGGTCCTCGACGTCGGCCTTGCCTGCTGCGCGGTCGAGGTGGTGGCCGCCTCGATGCGCGCGGCCGCCCCCGTGGACGGCGAGCGCCCGGCTGATGTCATGGTCGTCGCCGGGACGCTCACCGACAAGATGGCGCCGGGGATCCTGGCACTCTGGGAGAGCCTGCCCGAGCCGAAGCACGTGATCTCCTTCGGCGCCTGCTCCAACTGCGGCGGGCCGTACTGGGACTCGTACTCGGTGACCAAGGGCGTCGACCAGCTGATCCCCGTCGACGTGTACGTGCCGGGCTGCCCGCCGCGGCCGGAGGCGCTGCTGGACGGCCTGCGCCGACTGGAAAGCCGTGTTGGCTGACCGCCTCGCGGGGCTCGTCGAGGGCGCGACCCCGGTGACCGAGTTCGGGCGGCTCACCGTCGACGTGCCGGCGTCCCGCTGGGTGGACGCGGCGACGACGTACCGGGACGACCCGGCGGCGGACCTGTCCTGCTTCGACTGGCTGTCCGCGGTCGACGAGCTCGACGCCGGCTTCGCGGTGGTCCTCTCGGTCTACTCGGCCACCCACCACCACCGGGCCCTGGTCCGGACCCGGGTGCCCCGGGCCGAGCCCCGGCTGGCCACGCTGACCGGCGTCTTCGCCGGCGCCGACTGGCACGAGCGGGAGACGTACGAGATGTTCGGGATCGGCTTCGACGGCCACCCCGCGCTGGCGCCGCTGCTGCTGCCGGACGGCTTCGAGGGGCACCCGCTCCGCAAGGATTTCGTGCTGGCCGCGCGGGTGGTCAAGGACTGGCCGGGGGAGAAGGAGCCGGGCGGGGACCGGCCCCGCCGCCGGGTGCGGCCGCTGGGCGTACCGGAGAACTGGGAGCAGCCGTGACCGAGTTGCCCGCCCGGAGTCGGGGCGTGATCGCGCTGCTGGCCGAGAACTGCACTTCCTGCATGCTCTGCGCGCGCGAGTGCCCGGACTGGTGCATCTTCATCGACTCGCACAAGGAGACCGTCGAGGTCCCCGGCGGCCGGCCCCGGCAACGCAACGTGCTGGACCGGTTCGCGATCGACTTCTCGCTCTGCATGTACTGCGGGATCTGCGTCGAGGTGTGCCCGTTCGACGCGCTGTTCTGGTCGCCCGAGCACGAGTACGCGACCGGCGACATCGCCGAGCTGACCCACGAGCAGGACCAGCTGCGCGAGTGGCTGGGCGCGGTGCCGCCCCCGCCGGAGCTGGACCCGGCCGGCCCGGTGGCCAAGGAGGTCAGGGCCTCACAGTGAGCGGGGCGCGGCGGCGTCTGGACCGGGGCGCCTGCCAGCTGATGGCGGCGGTCACCCCGAGGGGAGCGCAGGGAAGACGCCGACAGGGGCCGCCCGACCGGAGCGAACGACGGCCTCACAGCAGGCGTAGGGCGGGTTCACAGGGGGAACGCAGCCGCTTCGGGGAGCGTTGTGGCATGCGTACGGAGATCCCAGTGAGGAAGGCCCCAGTGCACCGTCAGTTCAACGGGCTGAAGACCGCGGCGTTGCTCGGTCTGCTGTCGGCGATCATCATCGGCGCCGGCGCCCTGTTCGGCCGGGGCGGGCTCATCATCGGGTTCCTGATCGCGCTCGGCACGAATGCGTACGCGTACTGGAACTCGGACAAGCTCGCCCTGCGCTCGATGCGCGCCCGCCCGGTCAGCGAGGCCGAGGCGCCCGAGATCTACGCGATGGTCCGCGAGCTCTCGACCCACGCGCGGCAGCCGATGCCGCGCATCTACGTGAGCCCGACCAACCAGCCCAACGCGTTCGCCACGGGTCGCGACCCGCGGCACGCGGCCGTCTGCTTCACCGACGGCATCCTGCAGCTCCTGACCCCGCGCGAGATCCGGGCCGTGCTCGGCCACGAGCTCTCGCACGTCTACAACCGCGACATCCTGATCTCGTCGGTGGCCGGCGCGCTGGCCAGCGTCGTGATGTTCCTGTCCCACCTGGCGATCTTCGCCTCGTTCTTCGGCGGCGGCCGGGACGACGACGACGGCCCCGGCGGCGCGATCGGCATGCTGCTGCTGGTCCTGCTCGGCCCGATCGCCGCCTCGATCATCCAGCTCGCAATCAGCCGGAGCCGGGAGTTCCAGGCCGACGCGTCCGGCGCCGAGCTGACCGACGACCCGCTGGCGCTGGCCAGCGCGCTGCGCAAGCTGGCCGTCGGCATCGCGGCGCTGCCGCTGCCGCAGGACGACCGGATCGTGGCCCAGAGCCACCTGATGATCGCCAACCCGTTCCGGCCGACGGGGCTGGCGAAGCTGTTCTCGACCCACCCGCCGATGGACGAGCGGATCCGCCGGCTGGAGGAGATGGCCCGCCAGCGCGGCCGGTACTAGAGCCCGGGGGCAGCACTCGGCCCCGGCGGTCCCTCGGGACTGCCGGGGCCGACCCGGGTCAGGGTGCTGGGGCCGGTTGCGGACCGGGGGTGGGTCCGCGGACCACTGGACGGCCGCCGGTCCAGTCCAGTCGGTCCAGCCACAGCTGCCGGCCGGGGTCGGTGCTGCCGACCGCGTCCGGCGCCCACGCGTGGTAGAGCATCCAGGTCTGACCGGCCTCGTCGGTGACGACGAAACAGTGCCCGGGACCGGCGGCGGCGTCGTTCGAGCGCAGGATCGGCCCGGCGGCGTCGGTGCACGGCCCGGCGGCGGTCCGGCAGAGCGCGTAGCCGACGGCGTACCGGTCGGAGTCGAAGGCGTTGGCCGAGTAGAACAGCACGTGGTCGGCACCGTGCCGGACCATCTCCGGCGCCTCGATCAGCGTGCCCTGCCAGGGCTCGGTATTGCCGAGCAGCGTGCGGCGGGAGCCGGTCAGGCTCAGCCCGTCCGCGGCCAGCCGACGACCGTAGAGGTGTACCGGCAGCCCGCAGCAGTTGCCGTCGTTCTTCCAGTAGAGCCAGAGCGAGCCGTCGGCGTCCCGGAACGGATCGGGGTCGATCGAGCCGCCCTCGTCCGCCTCGCATATCAGCGGCTGCGGCCGCCGGTCGGTGAACGGTCCGTCCGGCGCGGCCGCCTCGGCCACCCCGATGCACTGCCGGCCGGTCCCGGTGGAGCGGGCGACGTAGTACAGGACGTACCGGCCGCCGACCGTGAAGACCTCCGGCGCCCAGGTGTTGCCGGTGGTCGCCCACGAGCCGACCTGTGGCATCGCGTCGCCGCGCTCGGTCCAGTGCACCAGGTCGGGGGAGCTGAGCAGCGGCACGGTGCCGCCGGGCCCGTTCGTGCCGTACGCGTACCAGGTGCCGCCGGCCTTGAGCAGGCCCGGATCCGGGAAGTCGCCGGCGTGCACCGGGTTGCTGAACGACCCGGCTCCGGACCCGGCGGACGCGGCCGGCCCGGCGGACCCGGTCGGACCGGTGGACCCGACGGATCCGTCCGGCCCGGGACCGGGTGCGGCCGTCCCGCCGCACCCGCCCACCGCGACCGCCGCCACCAGGACGGCAGCGAGCTTCCTCACCGCAGCGTCGAGACCCGGAAGTAGTCGAACGCCGCCGTCACCGGCGGGACGTTCCCGCCGTGCGACACCAGCCCGATCCGCGGCGCCGGACCCGCGGGCAGCGTCCAGGTCCCGCCCCAGGTCCAGTGCTGCCCGTCCGGGCTCGACGCGGCCCGGAACCGGTGCTCGCCGGTGGCCCGGTCGACCGTGTGGGCCAGCCGCAGCCAGGTGGTCGGGCCGGGTGGGCCGAGCAGTGTCCCGCCGTACGAGGTCGACCCGGCGAACGGCATCTCCTTACCGAACTCGACCTGCCGGGTGTTCCAGATCGCCACGTCGCCGACCCGGACGAACGAGTCGTCGCTCTGGTATGCGACGAGCCCGGCCTGCTCGAAGTTGCGCACCGTGTCGACGCCGAGATCGAGGTGCACCTTCGTCTCGACCAGGTAGTCGCCGGCCGGCGCGGCCCGCAGCAGCACCCCGGCGTCGTTGCCCGTGCCAGTGAGGTCGGCGGCCTCGGTCGGCCAGGACAGCACCCCGCCCGCGACGGTCGCCTGCGGGTCCTGGCGCACCCACTGCCAGGCCGGGTCCAGTGCCGTCCCGGTGAAGTCGTCCTCGGTCAGCGTCGCGCCCGGCCGCGGCCGCGGCAGCGGCCGGGTCACCGGGCGGGCCAGCGGCGCGACGGTCAGGTCGGTGATACCCGCCGGCAGCACCCGGGTGCCGGCCACCGAGACCGGCAGCTGCGCCGTCAGCGTCCGGTACGGATCGGCCAGCCCGGCGTCGGTGACCGAGACGGTCAGCGTCCGCCCGGCCACCCGGACGTCGAGCTCGTGCCGCCCGGCCGGGTCGTAGCCGGTCGGCAGCGTCAGCGACCGCACGCCGGCCCGGCTGACGACAGCCAGCGTCCGGCCACTGAGGACGACGCCAGCGGCCGGTCCGAACGCGACGGCGGCGTGGGCGCCGACGTGGCCGCGGACCCGGACGTCGGCCGGCAGCGCGGTCCCGGCCGGCAGCGATGCGGTCACCGGCGGGGTGGTCGGTCCGTCGGACGGTCCGGCCCCGGCCCGGACCACCGGCCAGCCGCCGATCCAGTCCAGCCGGTCGAGCAGCATCGGCCGCCGGTTGATCCCGAACGGCTCGTCCAGGTACGGGTTGTTCCGGTCGATCGCGTGGTAGGCGAACCAGTCCTGGCCGGCCAGGTCGGTGACGACCGCGTTGTGCCCGGCCCCGATCCAGCGGTTGCCGTTCTGGCTGACCACCGGCGTGCCACCGACGCGGGACTGGTTCAGCGACACCCCGTTGGCGTCCACGTACGGCCCGAGCGGGCTGCGGGAGCGGCCGGCGAAGACGCTGTAGCCGGTCGTCGGCCCGGCGCAGCAGTTCGCGGCCGACGCCATCAGGTAGTACCAGTCGCCGTGCCGGATCACGTACGCGCCCTCGTACCGGTTGTCGATCGCGATCCGGGTCGCCGCCCCGACGGTGTGCAGGCCGTCCGCGGACAGCTCGATCCCGAAGATGCCGCCGAAGTACGAGCCGTAGAAGAGGTAGTGGCGGCCGTCCGGACCGGTCACCTGGGCCGGGTCGAAGGTCCAGAGGAAACCGCCGCCGTCGGCCGGCCGCGGCGCGACCACGGGGCCGCCGGAGTCCGTCCAGGGGCCGGCCGGCGACGGCGCGGTCGCGACCCCGATGGCCGAGTCGTCGCCTTCGTTCAGGGTGGTGTCGGTGACGACGTAGTAGAGCAGCCAGCGGTCGCCCAGCCGGCGGATGTCGGGCGCCCAGAGCCCGGAGGTCGGCGTGGCCCAGGCCGGCCGGTTCGCGGCCGAGAACACCGAACCGGCGGAGGTCCAGGTGACGAGGTCGGTGGAGCGGGCGGTCGGGATCAGGGCCGGGGTGCCGGTGCCAGACCGCAGCGGGTCGCTGGTGGCGAAGGCGTACCAGGCGCCGTCGTCGCCGCGGACCACCGACGGATCGGCGAACGTGTCCGCGAACCCGGAGGAGACCGGGTTGACCAGCGGCGGTGCGGCCGAGGCCGGCGCCCCGAGCCCGAGCACCAGTGCGGCCGCCGCCGTGGCGGCCATCCAGAGACGCAAGCTCCTCACCCCTTCAGCCCGCTGCGGGCGACCGATTCGACGACGTGCCGCTGGGCGGCGATGAACAGGACGATCACCGGGACGCTGGCCACCACCGCGCCGGCCATGATCACCGGATAGTTCGTGGTGTACGCGCCCTGCAGGATCGACAGCCCGGCCGGCAGCGTGAAGTTCGACGGGCTGAACAGCACGTACACCGGCCAGAGGAAGTCGTTCCAGTTGGTCAGGAACGACAGCACGATCAGCGTGGCCAGTGCCGGGCGGGCCAGCGGGACCACCACCCGGGTGAAGATCTGGAACTGGTTGGCCCCGTCCAGCAGCGCCGCCTCCTCCAGCTCCCGGGGCAGCGAGAGGAACACCTGGCGCAGGAAGAAGACCCCGAACGCGCCGCCGGCGCTGGGCAGGATCAGCGCCCAGAGCGAGTCGAGCCAGCCGAACTTGGCGATGATGAGGTAGTTCGGCACCAGGAACAGGAACGCGGGGATGAACAGCGTCCCCACGATCAGCCCGAAGAAGAAGCGCTTGCCCGGGAAGTCCAGCCGGGCCAGGGCGTACGCGGCCAGCGCGGCGGTCACCACGATGAGAGCCGCGTTGCCGCTGGCGGCCAGGATGCTGTTGAGGAACCAGCGCACCACCGGTGTCTGCGAGGTCAGGTTGGTCAGCGGCTGGTAGCCGGAGGTGGTGAACGGGTCCGGGATCCAGGACGGCGGTTGCCGGGTCGCGTCCGGGTTGGTCTTCAGCGACGTGCTCAGCATCCACAGCAGCGGCGCGACGAAGACCACCGTGAGCAGCGCGACGGCGATCCAGAAGCCGCTGCGGCCGAGCAGCGAGGAGCGGGATCTCATGACGACTCCCCCCGGATCCGGAAGAGGCGGAAGTTGAGCAGGCTGACCAGCAGCAGCACGACCGCCAGCACGTAGCTCATCGCCGCCGCGGTGCCCATCCGGAAGCTGCGCATCCCGGTCTCGGCGATGAGCATGATCGCGGTCCGGGTCTCGTTGCCCGGCGCGCCCTTCGTCACCAGGAACGACTGGCCGAACATGTTGGCCGAGTTCAGGATCGTCACGGTGAGCACGAACAGCAGCACCGGCCGCAGCCCGGGCAGCGTGACGTGGAGGAACTGCTGCCAGCGGCCGGCCCCGTCCACCTCGGCCGCCTCGTAGAGGTCGGGCGGGATGTCCTGCAGCCCGGCCAGGTAGATGATCGCGTTGAAGCCGAGCGTCCACCAGACGGTCATCCCGACCAGGGAGACCCAGGCCCAGGGCAGGTCGGTGGTCCACGGCAGGTTGCGGTGGATCCCGAGCTGGTCGAGGTAGCTGTTGACCAGGCCGATGTTCGGGTCCAGCAGGTAGCGCCAGAGCAGCCCGACCACAGCCACCCCGAGCACGTACGGGGTGAAGAAGACCGCGCGGAAGAACGTCCGGCCCGGGAAGGAGCGGTTGAGCAGCAGCGCCACCGCGAGCGGCACGACCATGAGCAGCGGCACGCTGAGGACGGTGAAGATGCCGGTGGCCTTCATCGCCTGCCAGAAGTCGCCCGCGTCCCGGCCGCCCGGGCTGAACAGGTCCTGGTAGTTGGCCAGCCCGACCCAGGGCTTGTTCGGCAGCAGGAAGTCGTAGTCGTGCAGGCTGATCCAGATGCCGTAGACCGCCGGCGCCACGATGAAGACGGCGAACAGAACCAGGAACGGGGCCAGGAACAGATACGGCGTGGCCTTGCCGTGCCGGGCGATCCGGTGTCCTGCGGACAGGACCTCGGGCTCGGACTCGACCGGCCGCTCCACGCCGCTGGAGACGGCGGCCACCTCAGCCGCCGTACTTCTTCGCGTTGTCCTGCACGACCTTGGTCGCCTGCGCGGCGGCGGCGGACAGCGCGTCGGCCGGCTGCTTCTTGCCCAGGATCGCCTGGTTCACCGCCGTGTCGACCAGCGCGAGCGCGTCGGCGATGCCCGGCGCCTGCGGCGGGAAGTGGACGTAGTCGACCTGCTTGGCGAACTGGGCCTCCGGGGCCAGGGCCTTGAACTGGGCGCTCTCCAGCACGCTCTTGCGGGCCGGGATCTTGCCGCTCTTGGCCCATTCCAGCGACTGCTGGCTGACGTAGTTGATGAAGTAGCGGGCGGCCGCCTGCTTGTTCTGGTCGGGCCGGGTCTGCCGCATCACCACGAACTGGTGGGAGTTGGCCCAGACCGCGTTCTGGGTGCCGACCTTCGGGATCGGAGCCGCGCCCCACTGCAGGCCCGAGATCCCGGCCAGGTCGTTGATCTGCCAGATCCCGTTCCAGTTGAAGGCATTCCGGCCGTTCTTCAGCGCGATGTAGTCGGCATCCTGGCCGACGTTGGCCGGGCTGTAGCCCTTGGTCACCAGGCTGCGCAGCCAGGTCAGCGCCTGCACGCCGGCGTCCGAGTCGAACGTGGCCTTGGTGATGCCGTCGTCGAACAGCTCACCACCGAACTGCCAGAGCAGCGACTCGAACTGGAACGTGCCGGTGAACGGGAACGGGGTCATCCAGTGGCCCTGCACGCCGGCCTTGCCCTTGATCTGCTCCAGCGCGGCCAGGTAGTCGTCGCCGGTCTGCGGTGGCTTCTCCGGGTCCAGCCCGGCCTTCTGCAGGACGGCCTTGTTGTAGTACAGGCCGAGGGAGTGGCTGTCGAGCGGGATGCCGTACCGCTTGTCCTTGTAGACCCCGCCCTGCCACACGATCGGGGAGAAGTCGGCCTCGGACAGCTTGAGCGCCTGAGCCACGTCGTCGATCGGGACGATGATGTTGCGGGCGGCGTTGGTCGGGATGTCGTCCACGTGCATGGCGCCGACGTCCGGGCCGTTGCCGCTGGCCACCGCGGCCGGCACCTTCTGGAAGAAGTCCGCCCACTGGTAGACGTTCATGGTCACCTTGACGTTCGGGGTGGCCTTGTTGAAGTCGTCCACGATCTTCTTGATGTACGTGCCGTCGCCGCCGGTGAAGCCGTTCCAGAAGGCGAGGGAGACGTTCGGGCCGCTGTAGGCGGATCCGCCGTTGCCGCCGGCCGGGGCCTGGGCGGTGACCGGGCTGCTGGTGCCGCCGCACGCGGCCAGCAGCGCGGCGGCACCGGCTCCGCCGCTGAGGGCGAGGAACCGGCGGCGGGAGAGGAAGAGCGAGGTGTCGAAGTCGGTCATCGGGGCTCCTTCGGCGGGCGGGGATGGGGCCGGCGGCTCGACCCGGACGGGCGGTCACTCGGAGGGCGGCGCCAGGCGCAGGACGGTCCAGGAGACCGGCGGCAGGGCGACGGTGAGGTGGTCCCCGGCCACGGCGGCGCCGGAGCCCGGGCGCGGGGCCACCCGGTCGGGGGTCCCGGCGTCGTTGACCTCGCGCCACCGGTCCGGCTCGCCGCCGAGCACCAGGTGCTCGGTCACCCGCAGCCCCGGCAGGGCCCGCAGGTCGATCCGAAGTGGACGGTCACCGTCCCGGCCGCGGTGTACGGCGAAGACCACCAGCTCGCCGGTGTCCGGGTCCAGGGTCGCGACGGAGTCCACAGTGGACACTTCGCCGTACCGGGCGGTGTCGTAGCGGGGGGCGGCCGGCTCGACCCGCAGCACGTCGCCGCGCGCGTACCGGGCGACCTGGGCGAACGGATGGAAGATGCTCTGCCGCCAGGCCGGGCCACCCGGCTCGGTCCGGATCGGCGCGATGATGTTGGCCAACTGGGCCTGGCAGGCGATGCCGACGCGGTCGGCGTGCCGCAGCAGGCTGATCAGGAACGAGCCCACGACGACCGCGTCCACGGCCGAGTAGTCGTCCTCGATCAGCCGCGGGGCCTGGGCCCACGGCAGTGACTGGGCGCCGCCGAACCGGCTCTGGTACCAGACGTTCCACTCGTCGAAGGACAGCCGCAGCCTCTTGGGGGAGCGCAGCCGGGCGCCGACCGCGTCCGCGGTCGCGACGACCTGCTCGATGAAGGTGTCCATGTCCACGGCCGCGGCCAGGAACTCCCCGAGCGGGTCGGCGTCCTGTTCGTGCTCCTGGTGGTAGGCGTGCAGCGAGATGTAGTCCACCAGCTCGTACGTGTGCTCGAGGACCGTGGCCTCCCAGGCCCCGAAGGTCGGCATCCACCGGCCCGAGCTGCCGCAGGCGACCAGCTCGATGCGCGGGTCCACCAGCCGCATCGCCCGGGCCGTCTCGGCCGCCAGCCGGCCGTACTCCTCGGCCGTCTTGTGCCCGACCTGCCAGGGACCGTCGAGCTCGTTGCCCAAGCACCAGAGCCGGACGTCGTGGGGCTTGTCCACGCCGTGGGCCCGGCGCAGGTCGGACAGCGCGCTGCCGCCGGGATGGTTGCAGTACTCGACGAGGTCCGCGGCTTCCTGCACGCCCCGGGTGCCGAGGTTGACCGCCAGCATCGGCTCGACCTCGGCCGCCCGGGCCCAGTCCAGGAACTCGTTGAGGCCGAACGCGTTGGTCTCCACCGACCGCCAGGCCAGGTCGAGCCGGGTCGGCCGGTCCGCGACCGGGCCGACGCCGTCCTCCCAGCGGTAGCCGGAGACGAAGTTGCCGCCCGGGTAGCGCACGGTCGTCACGCCGAGTTCGCGGGTCAGCGCGAGCACGTCGCCCCGGAAGCCCTCCGGGGTGGCCGAGGGATGGTCCGGCTCGAAGATGCCGGTGTAGACGCACCGACCCATGTGCTCGACGAACGAGCCGAACAGCCGCCGGTCGACAGCACCGACGCGGAACGCCGGGTCGAGCACGATCCGCGCCTCGCCCTGGGCTGTGGCCACGGTCACCTCCCGAGTTCAGGACAGGTTTTACCTCGTTGTTTGCAACGTTGTAAAGCCGGGCTGGCGCGCTACCGTCGCGACCGAGGGGGATGCCGCGTGCGCAGCAGGACCAGGCTGAAGGACGTCGCGGCGCGTGCCGGCGTCTCGGTCAAGACCGTCTCCAACGTCGTCAACGGATACGAGCACGTCACCGCGGCGACCCGGACCCGGGTCGAGGCCGCGCTGGCCGACCTCGGCTACGTGCCCAACCTCGCCGCCCGGGGCCTGCGCAACGGCCGGTCCGGGGTGATCGCGCTGGCGCTGCCCGAGCTGCACGCGCCGTATTTCGCCGAGATCGCCCACCATGTCGTCCGGGCCGCGGCCGCGCGCGGCTGGACCGTGCTGGTCGACGAGACCGAGGGCCGGCTGGACCGGGAACGGCAGGTCGCGGCCGGCATCCGGGCCCACCTCATCGACGGGCTCATCCTCAGCCCGCTCGCGCTGACCGCGTCCGACCTCGACGGCCGGGTCGACGGGGTGCCGCTGGTGCTGCTGGGCGAGCGGGTCCGGCACGACGTCGCCGACCGGGTCGCGGTCGACAACGTGCGGGCCGCCCAGGACGCCACCGCGCACCTGCTGGACCGCGGCCGCCGCCGGATCGCCGCGGTCGGCGTGCAGCGGTCCGCGCCCGGGGTGAGCGCCCGGCTGCGGCTGCAGGGCTACCGCAAGGCCCTGCGCGAGCACGGGCTGGAGCCCGACCCGGCGCTGGCCGTACCGGCGGCGGCCTGGCACCGGGCCGACGGGGCCGCCGCCGTGCGCGCCCTGCTGGCCGGGACCGACCGGCCCGACGCCCTGTTCTGCTTCAACGACCTGCTGGCGCTGGGTGCGCTGCGGGCGCTGCACGAGGCCGGCGTCCGGGTGCCGGACGACGTGGCGGTGGTCGGCTTCGACGACGTCGAGGAGGCGCGCTACAGCACGCCCGCGCTCACGACCGTCTCGCCGGCCAAGGACCTCATCGCCGGCACCGCGGTCGACCTGCTGGTGGCCCGGCTGGCCGCGGGTTCACCGCCGCCGCCGCGCCGGGTCGTCGCGCCGCACACCCTGGCGATCCGGGAGAGCTCAGGCTGAGCGGTCCCGGACGGCCTGCGCGATCTCCATGACGTACTGCCCGTAGGCCGACTTCCCCAGCGCCTCGCCCAGCGTGTACGCCTGGTCCGCGTCGATGAAGTTCATCCGCAGCGCGATCTCCTCCAGGCAGGCGATCCGCACGCTCTGCCGGTGCTCCAGGATCTGCACGAACTGGCCGGCCTCCAGCAGGCTGTCGTGCGTGCCGGTGTCGAGCCAGGCCATGCCGCGGCCGAGATCGACCAGCCGGGCCCGGCCCTTGTGCAGGTAGGCCATGTTGACGTCGGTGATCTCCAGCTCGCCGCGGGCCGAGGGCCGCAGCCCCCGCGCGATCTCGACCACCTCGTTGTCGTACAGGTAGAGCCCGGTGACGGCCTTGTTCGAGCGCGGCTTGGCTGGCTTCTCCTCGATCGAGAGCAGCTTGCCGGTCTCGTCGGCCTCGGCCACGCCGTACCGCTCCGGGTCGCGGACCTGGTAGCCGAACAGCGTGCAGCCGTCCAGGGCGGCGACCTCGCGCTGCAGCATCTCGGCCAGGTCGTTGCCGTAGAAGATGTTGTCGCCCAGGACCAGCGCGGCGGTGTCGTCGCCGACGTGGTCGGCGCCGATGACGAACGCCTCGGCCAGGCCGTTGGGATGGGGCTGTTCCGCGTACGACAGCGAGAGGCCGAGGTCGGAGCCGTCGCCCAGCAGCCGCCGGAACATCGGCAGGTCGACCGGCGTGGAGATGATCAGGATCTCCCGGACGCCGGCCAGCATGAGCACCGACAGCGGGTAGTAGATCATCGGCTTGTCGTAGACGGGCAACAGCTGCTTGGACACGCTGCGCGTGAGCGGGTGCAGGCGGGTCCCGCTCCCGCCGGCCAGAATGATCCCCTTCACCGCAGGTTTCTCCCTCAGCGCTCGGTTCCGACGACCCGAAGACCCTACCGCCGCGCTACGGTGCGGCCCGTGGTGGATCTCGTCTCCTCCCTCGTCGACCGGGTCGGGTCCACGCTGCTGACCTCGGCCGGTCGCTCCCCGTCGGGCGGTCGCTCCCCGTCGGGCGGCCGTTCCCCGTCGGGCGGCCGTTCCCCGTCGGGCGGCCGCTTCCCGGAAGCCGCCGATCCGGAGACCGGCGAGTGGACCTGGACGGCCGACGGCAGCTGGAGCGGTGGCTACTGGCCCGGGCTGCTGCGGCTGGCCGGGATCGCGACCGGCGACGCGACGTACGCGCGGGCCGCCGTCGACGCGGCCGCCCCGCTGGCCGCCCGGACGCAGGCGCCGACGATCCTGCGCGGCATGCTCTTCTGGTACGGCCTGGCCGTCCCGGAGGTGTCGATCGCCGCGGCCGAGTCGCTGGCGGCCGACTTCGACCCGGTGGCCGGGGTGCTGCCCTGCGGGGCGCAGGACGTCTCCGCGTACGGGTGGCCCCGGCCGGGCGTGGTCGTCGACGGGCTCCCGGGGACGGTGCCCCTGCTGGCGTTCGCGGCCTCCCGCTCGGACGTCGAGCTCCGTCCGATGGCCGAGGCGTACGCGCGGGCGGTCGTGGCGTTGTGCGTACGGGAGGACGGGTCGGTGGCCCAGTCCGCGACGTACGAGCCGGACGGGAATCTGATCGCCCGGGCCTCGCTGAACGGGGTCACGCCCGAGAGCACCTGGGCCCGCGGGCAGGCCTGGGGGATGCTCGGGCTGGCGCAGGCCGCGGTGCTGTCGGCGGAGTTCGAGGAGCCGGCTGCACGGGTCGCGGACTGGTGGCTGGCGCACGTCCCGTCCGACCTCGTGAGCTGGTGGGACTTCGACGACCCGGGCACGCTGCGGGACACCTCGGCCAGCGCGATCGCGGCGGCGGCGCTGGCCCTGCTCGGCGGTGACCGCTACCGGCGGGCGGCGGCGGACACGGTGACCGCGCTGACCGGCCTGCTCGGCCCGCACGGCGGGCTGATCGAGGGCTGCGCCCACCCGCCGGCCAGCGGCGAGCTCGTCTGGGGCGACTACTTCCTGCTCGAGGCGGCCCTCCGACTGGCGGACGCCCTCTAGCTTTCCGCCCTCGGCCTGATTCTCAGTGAGTATCTCCTGACTACATGTAGTCGTACGACTACATGCCGTCATCGCCTCGGCTCTGGCGTCCGTGCTCAACCAACGGACCGACCTACCGGGGGAACCGGCGTCCCGATCGCCTGAACTTCCCGGCACCAGAAGCCCGCCGTGCTCACCACTCTCCCGGGCACGGCGGGCTTCTCCTCGCGCGGAAAGGAAGTTCTCGCCGCCGGCCGCCTCCACCGGACCGGCTAGCCCGGCATTCGTACGACCGCGACCGGCTCCTCCGCGGCGTACGTGAGCCGGCCGCCGGGTCCGTCGGTGAGCACCTCGACGGTCCGCCCGACCGCCTCCCGCTCGACGGCCAGCACGGTCACCGCGCCCGGCAGTTCGGCGCCCTCGGTGAGCAGCCAGGCGACGACCTCCTCCGTCACCGCGGGTCCTCCGGCGGCGGGTTGGTCAGCCGGTCGTCTGGGCCGTGGAGCAACCAGTCGAGCCGGGTGCCGAGCGTGCCGGCGACCGCGCGCAGCCGCCACGCATCCAGTCCCTGCGCACCACGCTCGATCGCCGACACGAAGTTCCGACTCACCCCAGCCTTGTCAGCAACATCCTGCTGCGAGAGCGCCAGCCACTCTCGCCGCATCCGCAACCGCCGCCCGATCCCCGCCCGATACGCCGCTTCGCCCGCCGCACTCATCGGCCGCCGCCCCACTGGCCGGCCGGGAACTGGTAAGGATTCGTGCGCGCATTCGAGTCATCAGGCATGCCGCGGACGCTACGAAGTCGCAGGGTTGCCTGGGGCAACCCAATCGGTCACACGCTAGGAACGAGACCCATTCGTCGCGCCAGGGAACGAACCTGGTCGCCGCCCTCGGTGTGGAGGAGATCGCCGACCGACTCCCGGACGAAGGGATCCATCCGGACGAGCATCGGCGCCAGACGCTCGGCCCGCAGGTACCACTCGATCGCCTGAGGCCGGGTCTTCGTCTCCTGAGCCAGCCCGCGGCCGACGTCGACGCAGTGGTTCGCCCGCCGCCCGCGGGACGGCAGCGCTGCCCGGTCGACGGCGGCGGCCATCTCCAGTACTCGGCCGCCCTCGCCGCGCTCGACGGCCATGCTGACCAACCAGGCCCGGGTGTTGTTCGGTCCGAACCAGAGCTGGAAGGCCTGCCCGTTGCCGGTCCGGGCGGCGGTCTCGCCGGCCTCCACCAGGTGTTCATCGGCGCGGGTGGGCTGGCCGGCGACAGTCTGCGCCCAGGCCGCGGTGAGGTGCAGGCTTCCGTATACCTCACCGGATGGTCCCGGTCCGGCGGCCGGCTGCAGGTCCTCGGCGGCCGACCGGGCCACGGCCGCCGCCCGGAATCGGGCCCGGCCGCCGACCCGCAGCAGCGACTGTGCTCGCAGGTACTGCGCGAAGCCCACCAGGGTCGGCTCCTCCGCGGCCCTGGCGGCGGCCAGTGCACGTTCGGAGGCCAGCCAGGCGAGGTCGTTCTCGCCCGAGCACTTCGACAGCCACTGCGCGCAGTAGAGGACATCGACCAGAATCGGTAGAGCCTGCCGGACCGTCTGCTCATCGTCAGTGGCGGAGTGCCCGTGCAGGTCGGTGAGCAGGGACGGCAGCATAGGTCCCAGCTCCGGGAACGCGGAGTCACAGCTGAGCTGGAGCGCCCGGTCGGTCAGGTGCCGCAGCGCGGCCAGGTCGCGGCCGGGCTCCTCGTACGCCGTGCCCAGCTCGGTGCCTTGCAGGGCGTCGCGGACGTCGGCGACGGCGACCCGGACGAGCTGGTCGCTGCGGGTCTCAGCCGCGTACGGCTGGCCGGTCAGCTCGGCGACCGGCACGCGGAGCGCGTCGGCGACGTCAAGCAGTGTCCGGCGCCGGTCCAGGCTCCGTTCGCCGTTCTCGACCCGGGACAGATAGCCCTTCGTCAGGCCGGTCAGGTCGGCGAGCCGGGCCAGGGACATGCCCTGCCGGGTCCGGGCGGCTCGTACGCGCTGGCCGATGGTCGGCGCCTGCGTCCAGGTGCGTTCGGACATCGCCGGAGACCACCCCTCCGTCCTGGCCCCGGACGATCGACCGCCCGCGGGCCGCTCTCGCCCGAACGCTACGCGCCGCCGGCGACGGGCGGTCTACTAGCGGTAGTTGGTGAACTGGAGAGGGAGGTCGAGATCGGCCTCCTTGAGAAGCCGGATCACCGCCTGCAGGTCGTCCTTCTTCTTCGCGCTCACCCGCAGCTGGTCGCCCTGGATCTGCGCCTGCACGCCCTTGGG
>DASYKU010000106.1 GCA_035995165.1 Mycobacteriales bacterium | reverse complement strand
CGGCTGCGCGGCCGTTCGGGTCAACCCCGGCAACATCAAGGCCTTCGACGACCGGGTCGGCGAGATCGCCCGGGCCGCCCAGGCCGCCGGGGTCTCGCTGCGGATCGGCGTCAACGCCGGCTCCCTGGACAAGCGCCTGCTGGCCAAGTACGGCAAGGCCACCCCGGAGGCGCTGGTCGAGTCCGCGCTGAACGAGGCCGCGCTGTTCGAGGAGCACGACTTCCGCGACTTCAAGATCTCGGTCAAGCACAACGACCCGGTCGTCATGGTCCGCGCGTACGAGCTGCTGGCCGAGGCGTGCGACTACCCGCTGCACCTCGGCGTCACCGAGGCCGGGCCGGCGTTCCAGGGCACGATCAAGTCGGCGACCGCGTTCGGGGCGCTGCTGTCCCAGGGGATCGGCGACACGATCCGGGTCTCGCTGTCCGCGCCTCCGGTCGAGGAGGTCAAGGTCGGCATCCAGATCCTGCAGTCGCTCAACCTGCGCCCGCGCAAGCTGGAGATCGTCTCCTGCCCGTCCTGCGGACGGGCCCAGGTCGACGTCTACACGCTGGCCGAGAAGGTGACAGCCGGGCTCGACGGGATGACGGTCCCGCTGCGCGTCGCGGTCATGGGCTGCGTCGTGAACGGTCCGGGCGAAGCCCGGGAAGCCGACCTCGGCGTCGCCTCCGGCAACGGGAAGGGCCAGATCTTCGTCCGCGGCGAGGTCATCAAGACCGTCCCCGAGGCGCAGATCGTCGAGACCCTCATCGAAGAGGCGATGCGCCTCGCCGAGGACATGGAAGACGAGGGCGCGACGTCCGGCGAACCGGTCGTCAGCGTCTCCTGAACCTCGCTGCCCGGAAGGCCGGACCCGTCGTCGGGTCCGGCCTTCGCCGCACGCCGCGCTTCTCCCGAGCGCTGCCGCTCCCCGGATGCCTGCTCCGCCGGGCCGGCTTCCTGACAGCCGACCACGGTGCCCGACTCGATCCGGTTGAGACCATCCCCGCTCGGTCCGCGCGCGGAGTCGACCATCCCTCCGGGGACCTACCACTACCAGTAGCAATTACCACTCGAGGTCGTACCTGTTTCGGAGGACACCCTCCCGCCGGCGAGTCCCCCGGGCTTAACTCCTGGCGGCGTCGGCTCTCGATCGCCCCGTTGCCGCAGGGTGCGGCTCCTCATCTCGGCCCGGGCGAGACCGGGCTCGGGCTTCCGGGGACTGCCGGGGGCCGAGATGGGCGGACGGAGCCTCGGCAAGCCATGCACGGACAAGAAAGAACAGCACCGGGCCGGCGGCGCGATCGAGCGGGCGCCGCTCGGCCTGGTCCGAGGACCTCTCCGGCCTGGGCCGCCCGGTCGCGTACCGGGCGGGCTGAGCCGCCCGCACCCGACCCCGCGGGTCAGGCTAGGACAGCGGCTTGCGGGCGCGGTGCAGCGCGACGATCCCGCCGGTGAGGTCGCGCCAGCCCACGTCCTGCCAGCCCACGGCCCCGATCCGGCTCGCGAGCGCGGCCTGGTCGGGCCAGGCCCGGATCGACTCGGCCAGGTAGACGTACGCGTCCGGGTTGCTGGAGACGCGGCGGGCGACCGGCGGCAAGGCCCGCATGAGGTACTCCGTGTACACGGTCCGCCACGGCGCCCAGGTGGGGCGACTGAACTCACACACCACCAGCCGGCCGCCCGGGCGGGTCACCCGGGCCAGCTCCGCCAGCGCCCGGTCCACGTCGGCGACGTTGCGCAGGCCGAAGGAGATCGTGACCGCGTCGAAGGCGCCGTCTGCGAACGGCAGCGCCAGCGCGTCCCCGGCCACCATCGGCACCGTCCGGCCCCGGGCTTTACCCGCCTTGAGCATCCCGAGGGAGAAGTCGCAGGCCACAGCGGTAGCGCCGCAAGATCCGAGTTGTACCGTGGAGACCGCGGTGCCGGCGGCCAGATCCAGCACCGTGTCCTCCGGCCGGAGTTCGAGGGCGGCCCCGGTGGCCTTCCGCCAGCCGCGGTCGAGACCTCCGGACAGGATCGTGTTCGTCCGGTCGTAGCGGCGGGCGACGCCGTCGAACATCGCGGCGACGTCGTGCGGTTGCTTGTCCAGCGAGGCCCTGGTCACCGAGTCATCCTGACCGATCCTTAGAACACAGGATCGGCGGGTAGGTTGTCCGAGGGCCGTCGGCCCGGGAAAGGGTGGAGCCCGCCAGATGCACGCGCATCCCTCGACCAGGTCCGCGGGCCGCCCGCCGGGCCGCTCGATGGCCCTGACCTGGGCCTCCGCCGTGGTGCCGGGCCTCGCGCACTGGATCTCCGGGCGCCGCCGGGCCGCCGTCATCATCTTCTCGATCGCCGTCGCGCTGCTCGTCGCCGCGGCCGTCCTGGCGCTGACGACCTCCCGTTCCCAGCTGCTGCGGATCGCCGTCCAGCCGGGCTGGCTGACGCTGATCATCGCTGTCGCGCTGGTCATCGCGGTCGCCTGGGTGGTCCTCGTCACCGGGTCCTACCGGGTGCTCGGGCCGGTCCGCACGACCGGCGTCGCCCAGGTCGGGGTGATCCTCGGGCTGGCCGTGCTCAGCCTGCTGGTCGCCGCCCCGCCGGTCGCCGTCGCGCGGTACGCGTACCTGCAGCGGGACCTGGTCACCAACCTCTTCCCGGAGGAGGACCCGAACTCCGGCCTGGCCGCCGGCAAGGACGGCGCCGGCGACTCGAAGCAGCCCTTCGCCGGCCGGGACCGGGTCACGATCCTGCTGCTGGCCAGCGACGCCGGCCCGGACCGCACCGGCACCCGGACCGACAGCGTGGTCGCGGCCAGCATCGACACCCACACCGGCGACGTGACCCTGTTCAGCCTGCCGCGCAACCTGCAGAAGGTCGCGCTGCCGCCGGGACCGCTGCGCAACGCCTGGCCGAACGGGTTCCCGGACCTGCTCAACGGCGTCTACCAGTTCGTCACCAACGAGCCCGACCTGCTCAAGGGGGCCCGGGACCGGGGCGCGCAGGCGATCAAGCAGGTCACCTCGTACATCCTGGGCATCCCGATCGACTACTTCGCGATGGTCAACCTCGAGGGCTTCAACGAGTTCATCGACGCGGTCGGCGGGGTGACCGTGAACGTCACCCAGCGGCTGCCCATCGGCGGCCTGCTCGCGGACGGCACCCGGGTGCCGCCGACCGGCTACCTCGAGCCGGGGGTCCGGCACCTGTCCGGCACCGACGCCCAGTGGTACGCGCGATCGCGCCGGGACGGCACCGACTACGACCGGATGCTGCGGCAGCGCTGCCTGATCGGCGCGATGGTCCAGCAGGTCAGCCCGCTCACCGTGCTCAAGCACTTCCAGGACCTGTCCTCGGCGACGAAGAAGCTGGCCGAGACCGACATCCCGCGCTCGGTCCTGCCGGACCTCATCACCCTCGGCGACCAGATGCACGGCGGGTCCACCGTCCGCAGCCTCGCGTTCGTGCCGCCGGTGATCAGCACGGCCAACCCGGACTATGCGAAGATCCGCCGCCTGGTGAAGGACGCGCTGGCCAAGCCGGCCGCGACGCCGTCCACGAGCGCGTCCCCGACGGCGGCGGCGACCACCTCGGCCCGGCCGAAGCCGACCACGCCCAGGCCGAGCTCCTCGGCGGCGCAGGCGGCGGCCTCGTCCTCCCCGGTCGACGTGAAGGCCGCCTGCAGCCTCGGCTGATCTGCCCTTCGGGCCCTGTTGGTACGGGCTTGAGTGTGTCTTCCTGTGGGTGAGTGCTGTCCCACCCCGCGGAGGACGCCATGCCCGGCGCCGTACGGCGGCTCGCCGTCGCCACCCTGTCCGTGCTCGCCGCCCTCACCGGCCTGGTCGCGGTGGCCGACCCGGCCGCCGCCGGGCTGAAGGGCAGCCAGCGGGTCGCGCACTGGACCCAGAAGGACCTCACCCCGACCAAGCAGCACCACGTCGCCTGCCCCGAGGGCACCGTGGTGATCAGCGGCGGAGCGGAGATCGACGGCCCGGAGGTCGGCCGGATCGAGCTGCTGCGGCCGGACCAGCAGCTCAACCGGTTCGAGGCCGGCGCGTACATGCCGCAGGGCGCCGAGCCCTGGCGGCTGATCGTGTACGCGATCTGTGCGGCGGCACCGGCCGGCCTGACCTACGTGACCGCCGCGTCCACAGCGGTCGTGCCGGGCTCGCAGCTGCGGACCGCGGTCGCGTTCTGCCCGAAGGGGACGCAGGTCATCGGGATGGGCGCCCGGGCGTCGGTCGAGCGGGAGCGGCACGTCGAGCTCGAGTCGATGTTCACCAACCAGAGCCGGACGGGCGTGGTCGCCTGGACCAACGGGGTCCAGCCGGTGGGCGAGAAGAAGGACTGGACCACCGAGGCGTACGCGGTCTGCGCGGCGATGCCGGACGGGGAGCTGGACGAGGCCTGGTACCCGTTCACGCTGGACCACGGGAACCGCATGTGGGTCAGCTGCGGCCAGGCCAAGCCGCTGGGCACCGGCAGCGGCTTCGAGACCGTCTCCGACAACGCCCACGGCTGGATCTGGCTGCACGACCTCATCCCCGACGCCGACCAGCGCTCGACCTACGTCGAGACCCACAAGTCGAAGGTCAACCTGACGGACGAGTGGTACACGATCGCGTCCGTGATCTGCGTCTGACCTCAGCCGAACAGGTCGGGCCGTTCGGCGGCGAGGCTGCGGGTCCGGGCGGTGGCCCGCAGGAGCTCGCGGGCGCCCGCCACGACCGGGTTGTCGGTGTCCTTGGTGTCCCGGGCGGACAGGTCGATCAGCGCGTACAGGTCCAGGGCGCGGGCGGTCTCCAGCCAGTCGGCCGGGACGTCCGGGGCGCGGTCGACGTACGCGGCGGCGACGGCGCCGGCGAAGACCGGGTCCTCCTCGAACCGCAGCAGGTTGCCGAGGTCCCCCAGCGGGGCCCCGGCGTACGCGAACTCCCAGTCCAGCACGCCGGTGACCCCGCCGGTGGCCGGGTCCACGAGCAGGTTCTTGGGGTTGAAATCCGCGTGCACCAGGGCGATCCGGCTGGACCGGGCCGCCGCCATCGCCGCCCGCCGGGCCACCGAGCGCAGCGCCTCGTAGTCCCCGGTGCTCAGGTCGGCGAAGAACGGCGCGTCCCGGTTCGCGGCCAGGAACCCGGCCTGGTCCCCCGCCCCGGCGGGGAACGGAACGGGGTCGAGGCCGGCGTCGAGGAACATCCCCGCCCGCGGCATCCGCTCGGTCGCCAGCAGCGTGAGCACCCCGGCCACCGCCTCCCCCAGCCGGCGCCGCAGCGGCTCGTCCGCGGCCGGCAGCACCATGTCCAGCCGGTCCCCCGGCAGCGCCTCCAGCAGCAGGAACGGCGGCCGCCCGGCGCGGTCCGGGACCGTCACGGCCTCCAGCACCCGCGGCACCGGCAGCAGCCCGCGCAGCCGCTCCAGCAGGGCCTGGTCGATCGCGGCCCGGCTCGGCTGCCGCGCGTAGAGCCGGAGGACGGCCTGCTCGGCGGCACCGGTGACCAGGAAGGTCTCCCCGGAGTAGCCGCCGGACAGCGGCACCACCTCGGCCCCGCCGACCAGGCCGGACAGCGGGGAGCTCATCCGGCCGCCGGCGCGGTCCGGGCGAGGTCGGGAACGATGTCGGCCATCGTGCGAGGGTAGCTGCGGGTGTCTAGCGCAGCCGTACGGTGACCCCGCCGGACGCGATGCCGTCGTGCAGCTCCAGCGACCGAGCCTTCAGGCCGCGTGGGATGTCGAACACCATCGTGCCGCTGACCTGCTCCCCCGGGTCGATCTTCTCCCAGAGGGTCTGGTTGCGGATGATCACCAGCGCGCTCAGGTCGGCGCTGTGCTTGTCGCCGCCGGTGTCGACGAGCTTCTCCACCAGCGGGACGAGCGTGCGGCTGCTGTCCTTGACGTTGCGGACCCGCATGTCGGCCAGGCAGTACTGCCCGTCGGCGGTGCGCTTGGCCAGGCCGCTGCCGATCTGCGCGACGCCGCAGCGCACCTGGGTGACGACGAACTCGAGGTTGCCGTCCCGGACCGCCTTGCCGAGCTGGGAGCCGCGGGCGGGCGTCGGCGTACTGCCGTCCCGGTTCGCCAGCAGCACGATCACCGCGAGCAGGCCGAGCGGGATCACCAGCCGCTTGCGCAGGTACCAGCGCCGCTTCCGCGGGCGGGGCTGGACGTCGATCGTCGGGATCGGCGGTGGGGGCGGACGCCGCTTCCGCCCGGCGGCCTTGACCGGAGGACTCCCGGCCGGAGGCGTTGCGGGGTGAGCCCCCGCCGTCCCGCGCCGGGCGTCGGCCGGCGGCGTTCCGGGCCGGGCGCCGGCCGGGGGCATCACCCGGGTCGGGTTGGGCTGCCTCACCGGCAGCGCCCGGGTCGGCGGCGCCGCCCACGGCGCCGGCCCCGGCGGCCGCCCCGCCCGTACCCCTGGCCCCGCGGGTCCCTGACCGGGTCCGCGGTGCTGCGGGAAGGCGGCGGGTGGGACGGCGGCGTGGTTCCAGGTCTGCTGGAGTGCGGTCGCCGCGGCCCGGGTCGGGTCGCCGGTCCCGACCGGCCCGCCGAGCAGCGCGTCCACCAACTGCCGCGCCGTCGGCCGCCGCGCCGGGTCCTTGACCAGCGCGGACTCGACCAGCCGTCGCAGCGACCCGGACAGCCCGGACAGCGTCGGCTCGCCGTGCAGGATCCGGTGGGCCTGCTCGGCCGGTGACAGCGAGGGGCCGGTCGCCGCGGCCGACCAGGGATTGCGCCCGGTCGCCGCGTACGCCACCAGGCTGCCCCAGCTGAACACGTCCGCAGCCGGCCCGACCGCCCCGCCGCGGAACTGCTCCGGCGACATCCAGCCGGGCGTGCCGACCAGCATCCCGGCCTGAGTGTGCTGCCGGGCCACATCCAGCGCCCGGGCGATGCCGAAGTCGATCACCCGCGGCCCCGACAACGACAGCAGCACGTTGCCCGGCTTCAGATCACGGTGCACTACTCCCGCCGCGTGTACGGCCGACAGAGCCGCCGCGACCCCGAGCGCGACACCGTGCAGCGTCGACTCGTCCAGCGGCCCGCCATCGGCCACCGCGACGCTCAGCGGCACACCGTCGACGAACTCCGTGACCAGGTACGGCGGCGTCGCCGACGGATCCGCGTCCACCACCCGCGCGGTGCAGAACGGCGCCACCCGCCGGGCCGCCGCCACCTCGTCCGCGAACCGGGCCCGGAACTCCGGGTCGTCGGCCAGCTCCGGGTGCACGACCTTGACCGCGACCAGCGGACCACCCGCGGCCGCCCGGCCCAGGTAGACCGTGCCCATGCCGCCGGCGCCGAGCCGGCCGGACAGCACGTACCGCCCGACCGACGGCGGATCGCCCGGCTGCAGCGGCGCGACCGCGCCGAGCCGGGGACTGCCGTCGATGCCGGTCACCACTGCCCCTCCCGCCGGGTGCGCTCAGTGTCCCGTACCGAGACGGTGGGGAGCAGCCGCACGTTCCCCCGTACGATTCCGGCGTGGATCACCGAGTTGTCGCCGGCGCCTTCGTCACGAGCGGGATCGCGCACTTCGTGCAGCCGAAGTTCTTCCGGCCGCTGGTGCCGCGGATGCTGCCGGCCCACGACGCGGTCATCTACGCCTCCGGCGTGGCCGAGCTCGTCTGCGCGGCCGGGCTGCTGCGCCGGCAGCGCTGGGCCGGGCCGGCCAGCGCCGCCATGCTCACCGGGTTCCTGGCCGGGCATGTCCAGATGGCGCTGGACACGACCGCGGCCGCGCGCCGGAAGCCGAGCCCGAAGCGGCTGGCCCTGGCGGCCGGCAGCTGGGCCCGGATCCCGGCCCAGCTCCCGCTGATCCGCGCCGCCCTGCGCTGATCCGCGAAGTCCTCCACCGATCCGCGAAGTCCTGCACTGAGCGCGGCGGCCGCGCTCGCCGCGCTCAGCGATCCCGGCGGACGTACGCGCGGACCGCGAGCGGCACGAACACCGCCAGCAGCAGCCCCGACCACCCGAGCGTGAACAGGTACGGGTGCTCCACCGGCAGGCTCGGGTGCGCGGGCACCGCGGCCGGGTTGCCGAACAGCTGCCGGCAGGCCTGCACCAGCGCGCTGAGCGGGTTCCACTCCGAGATCAGCCGCAGCCAGCCCGGCATCGCCCCGGTCGGCACGAAGCTGTTGGACAGCATCGAGAGCGGGAAGACCAGCGGCACCAGGGTGTCCGCCGCCTCCGGCGTGACCGACAGCCCGATCAGCACGCCGGCCCAGCTCAGCGCGAACCGCAGCAGCAGGATCAACCCGAACGCGGCCGCCGCGGGCCCGATCCCCCGGTGCGGCTGCCAGCCGGTGGCCAGCCCGATCAGGGTGATGATCGCCAGTGCGACCACGCTGGTCAGCAGGTCGGTCAGCAGCCGCCCGAGTGGTACGGCCGAGCGCGCCATCGGCATCGACCGGAACCGGTCCAGCACGCCCCCGGCCACGTCCTTGGACACCAGCAGCGCGTTCGCCAGCACCCCGGTCAGCGCGGTCATCGCGAACAGCCCCGGCATCAGGTACTCGCGGTAGTTGCCGCCGCCGGGCACCTGGATCGCGCTGCCGAACACGTAGCCGAACAGCAGCACCATCACGCCCGGGAACGCCACCACCCCGATCAGCTCGCCCGGCTGGTGCTGCAGGTGGCCGAGCTCGCGCCGGGTCAGCGCCCAGGCGTCCCGCGCGGCCCAGCCCAGCCGGCTCCCGGTCGTCGTCGCGCTCATGCCGCCACCCCCGTCCCGGTCAGCTGCAGGAAGACGTCGTCCAGGGTCGGCCGCCGCAGCGTCACGTCCTCGGTCGCGATCTGCGCCGCCTCCAGCGCCAGCACGGCACCGGTGAGCGCGGCCGAACCCTGCCCGGCCGGCACGCTGACCCGGGTCAGCTCCGGCTCGACCAGTGCCTCCGCCCCGGTGACCGCGGTCAGTGCCGCCGCCGTCGCGCCCAGGGTGGCCGGGTCGGCCACCACCACCTCGAGCCGGTCGCCGCCGACCTTGGCCTTGAGCTCCGGCGGCGTCCCGGACGCGATCACCCGGCCGGAGTCGACGACCGCGATCGCGTCGGCCAGCCGGTCGGCCTCGTCCAGGTACTGCGTGGTCAGCAGCACGGTCGTACCGCCGCGGACCAGGTCGCGGACCGCCTCCCAGACCTCGCCCCGGCTGCGCGGGTCCAGCCCGGTGGTGGGCTCGTCCAGGAACAGCACCGCCGGTGCGACCAGCAGGCTGGCGGCCAGGTCGAGCCGCCGCCGCATCCCGCCCGAGTACGTCGAGACCAGCCGGTTCGCCGCGTCCACCAGCCCGAACCGCTCCAGCAGCTCCTCGGTCACCGCCCGGGCCCGCCGCTCCCCGAGGTGGTGCAGCCGCCCGAACAGCCGCAGGTTCTGCCGCCCGGTGAGCTTCTCGTCCACGGCCGCGTGCTGCCCGGCCAGCCCGATTCGCTCCCGGACCCGCTCCGGCTGCCCGGCCACGTCGAACCCGGCCACGACCGCCCGCCCGGCGTCCGGCCGGACCAGGGTGGCCAGGATCTTGACCACAGTGGTCTTGCCGGCCCCGTTCGGACCGAGCAGGCCGCACACCGTGCCGGTCGGGACATGCAGGTCCAAGCCCTGCAACGCCTCGGTCCGGCCGTACCGTTTCCGGAGACCGACGACCTCGACCGCTGCTGAGTACATCGTACGTGTCATGCGTACAACGTACGACTGGCGTACGGTGTACGCAAGGAGGTGCCATGGAGGAGCTGCTCTGGACCCGCGTCCGGGACGGCGGGCGCGGTCGCGTGCTCAGCCACGACGCGGTCGCGCAGGCGGCGGTCCGGCTCGCGGACGCCAGCGGACTGGACGCGGTCACCATGCGCGCGGTCGCGGCGTCGCTGGGGGTCGGGACGATGTCCCTCTACCGGTACGTGGCGACCCGGGAGGAGCTCGTCGACCTCATGGTCGACCAGGTGCTCGGCGAGATCACGCTGGACGGGGCGGTGCCGGGCTGGCGCGGGCTGCTCACCCAGCAGGCCCGGCAGACCCGCGCGCTGGCGCTGCGGCACCCGTGGATGGCGATGACCGGCCCGGCCTCGCGCCCCGCGATGGGCCCGAACATGGTGGCCTGGCTGGAGGGCTCGCTGGCACGGCTGGACCAGCCGGGCCTGTCCATCGACCAGGTCCTGGACATGGACCAGACCGTACGGTCGTTCGTGGTCGGGTTCGTGCAGTCGGAGCTGTCCGAGCGGATGGCGCAGCGCTCCACCGGGTTCAGCGAGGACGAGTGGCGGGCCCGGATGGCGCCGTACCTGGGCGCGCTGATCGCGACCGGCGACCACCCGTACCTGGAGCGGATCGTGCGGGACGCCGAGGACTACCCGGATCCGGACGTGGTCTTCGAGCGCCGGCTCGGCTACGTGCTGGACGGGCTGGGCGCCGGGCTCGGCCTGACATGAGAGAACGCCCGGGATTCCGGGCGTTCTCCCACCTGCTGCCTAGCGGCCGAGCAGCACGCCGATCACGAACGCGCCCGCACCGACCGCGATCGGGTTGCGCCGGACCTGCGCCTGCAGCGTGGCCCAGGCGCCGCCGGCGACCGCCGTGGCGACCTGCTTGGTGTCGGCGGTCTGCGGGTCGAGCCCGGACCGTACGGCGGCCTTCTCCTTGACCGACTCGGCCATCGGGGTCGCCTTCGCCACCAGCGGAGCGGCCTTCTCCCTGGCCGTGTCGACCAGCGGCGCGGTCTTCTCCTTCACCGTGCCGGCCAGGCCGGCGACCTTCTCGCCCAGGCCCGGACCGCCGGCGCCGGGTCCGTCGTCCGAGGTCGCCTTGTGCTTGGCCTCGCCGGCCTTGGCCGTGACCTTGTCCTTGGCCTGCCCGGCCGCGTCGAGGACCTTGTCCTTGACCTCGGCCGCCTTCTCCTTGGCGTTCTCCACCGTGCGGTGGGCGACCTTCTTCGGGTTGATCTTCTCCTCGAGGGCGTCGATGTCCGACCCGAGCTTGGCCCGGGTCGCCTCGATGTCGCGCTCTAGCTGTTCCGGGTCTTCGCCCACTGGACGTCCTCCTTCACCGTCTCGATCGTGCGCTCCGGCTTCGGGCTGAACGCCTTGAGCTTGCTGCGGCCGACCACCGCGAACACCGCGGCGATCACCGCCCACACGCCGGCCACGATCAGCGCGGCCCAGCCCAGCGCCAGCTGCGACCCGAGCGCCCACATCCCGGCCAGCGAGAGGAACACCAGCACGAAGTAGCCGGCGAAGCCGGCGCCGCCGAAGGCGCCCACCGCCGTACCGGCCGTCTTGGCCTCCTGCTCCAGTTCCGCCTTGGCCAGCGCGACCTCCTGCCGCACCAGCGTCGACATGTCCTTCGCGACCTCGGAGGCGAGCTGGCCGGGGGACGCGCTCGCCGCCCTCGCCTTCGCCGCCGGCTCTCCAGCCTGCATTGCCACGTCCGTCACCTCAGCTCTCGGGGTCAGTCGTCGTCATCGGAGGACAGGAGCTTGCCGACCAGCCAGCCGGTGGCCAGCGCGATGCCGAGGAAGACGGCCGGCTTGTCCGCCGCGAATGCCTTCACCTGCGCCAGCGGACCCGACCCACCCGGGTCCGGGGCCAGCGCGTAGTCGGCCTCGGGGGCGAGCACGGTCTCCCGGGTCGGCTCCCAGGCCGGCTCCTGGGCCGGCTCCCAGGCCGACCCTCGGGCCGTCTCCTGCGTCGGCTCCCAGACCGGCTCCTGGGCCGTCTCCTGGGTCGGCTCCCAGACCGGCTCCTGGGCCGTCTCCTCGGTAAGTGAGTCGTAGGCCGGGGTCGGCTCCAGCGGAGGCGCCACCGGGTCGGCCGGCAGCGTCAGATCAACTGTCGGCGGGTCGACGTCGAGCCGAGGTCGCTCGTCCCCGCCCATCGGGGCTGGGTTGGTCATGGTGGTCCTTCCGGGTCCGCGTCAGTCCGTGACGCTTAACTACCCGGAGGAGTAATCGGAAACCCTCGGTCAGCTGTGGGGTTCGTCGTCCCCGCGCAGCTGGGATCGCAGGTCCTCCCGGCGGGCCCGCCGGTCGGTCACCTTGCGCTCCACGTCGGCGGCCATCGCGTTGCGCTGCCGGGCCAGGAAGAAGTACGACACCGGGATGCTCAGCAGGAGGGCGACGAACACGACCAGGAAGCCGCGCAGACCGGCCAGCCAGCCCAGGCCCACCAGCACGGCGAACACGAGCACCCGGCCGGCGGTGTAGGCGGCGGCGGACTTCACGCCTCTACGGTACGGCGTCCGGTCGTCAGCGCGTGGACCGTCCCCACGATCGCGCAGGCCAGCCCGTACGCGATCTCGCCGCGCCACCAGCTCTCCGTACCGGCGGCGGCGAGCGCGAGCCAGAGCGCGGCGACGCCGAGCACCATCGCCGCCAGCACCGCGACCCGGCCCGACACCCGGGCCGGCAACCCGTCCCAGAACGGCAACGCGAACAACACCAGCAGATACACCGCCGGCCGGCCGTCCCACCCTCCGACCACCCGATCCACCGCCGCCGCCAACGCCGTCCCGACCCCCACGCCCGCCCACACCCACGCCAGCCGGCTCCCCCGCGGCCGCCCTGCCGCGACGACGGCCGTATCGGCACCCGGCCGATGGAGTGACGGACCGCCGACCGGCGAATACGCCGGCGCGGGATCCCGGCGCGGCACCGGTTCGCGGCGTACCGCCCCCCGCTGCGACCCCGGATCCTGACGCCGCACCGGATCCTGACGCTGCACCGGATCCTGACGCTGCACCGGATCCTGGCGCCGCACAGACCCTCGCAGCGCTGCCGGTGACCGTCGCCGATACACCGCCGGCAGCAGCGGTGCCGACGACGCGCCGCCTGTTGCTCCGCGTACCGGCGGTCCAGGAACGAGCGGCTCGAGGACCTGTCGTTCCGGCGTGATCGCCCCCGACGGCCGCGAACCGTGCG
>DASYKU010000105.1 GCA_035995165.1 Mycobacteriales bacterium | reverse complement strand
GGGTTCGGCGTCGGAGTGGCCACGGTCTGGCGGTACGTCACCGAACTCGTCGACCTGCTGGCGGCGCACGCACCCGGCCTGGCCGCCGCGGTGCAGACCGCCCAGGGCAAGGCCTACGTCGTCCTGGACGGCACGCTGATCGCGATCGACCGGGTCGGCATGCGCGCCAAGGCCGACCGGCCGTACTACTCCGGCAAACACCAGCGGCACGGGGTGAACGTGCAGGTCCTCACCGATCCCGCCGGCCGGCTGATCTGGGCCAGCCCAGCACTACCGGGCTCGGTGCACGACCTGAAAGCCGCCCGCCGGCACGGGCTGGTCCACGCCCTGACCGGCTACGACATCCCGGTCCTGGCCGACCGCGGCTACCAGGGCGCCCGCGGCACCATCCGCGTCCCGTTCCGGGGCCGGAACCTCGCCACCGGTCAGGCCGCGGTCAACACCAGCCACGCCCGGCTCCGCGCGCCCGGCGAACGCGGACCAGCCACCCTCAAAGCCTGGCGCCTGCTCCACCGGCTGCGCTGCTGCCCGCAACGCGGCACCAACCTCGTCGCCGCCGTCCTCACCCTCGAGACCGCCACCCGAACCTGAGGTTGGAAAAGGCTCAATGTGCCGTACGGAGATCATCAGTTCGGAGGCGTCCGGCCCATTTCGGACCGTTGCGTCCGGGCACGGTCCCGGCGACGACGGTGAAGCCGACGCGCTTCACCACTGTCAGCGACGCGTGGTTGCCCACGTGAGCCTCCCAGTACACCGCGCTGGCTCCGAGGCCGTCCGGCACCGGGGTTAGGGCCCACCGGCAGGCGGCCCGAAGTGCCTGGGTCATGAGACCCTGCCTCCGGGCGTCGGCCGCCAGCCAGAATCCGCAGGAGATCTCGTCGCCACTCGAGCGGTGGAGGCCGACCCAGCCGAGCCCGATCTCGGTCTTCCGATCCTCGACCGCGAAGTCGGCTCCACGACCGTCACGTGCGGTTGTGAGGGCGATCCGGTCGATGAAGAACCGCGCGTGCGAGCGGGAGTAGGGGTCGGGCAGGGAGAGCCAGCGGCGAAGCTCGGGGTCGAGCGAGACGTAGTACACCCAATCCGCATCGTCACGTCGGAAAGGGCGCAGGCGTACGTCGGCGGCAACTAGGACCGGCACGGCGATGGGCGTGGCCATGCCAGGAGGGTTGCATAGCCCCGCCGGCAAGGCCCGTCCGAGGAGATCAACGGCGAGCGGAGGGCCCGGGATTGAACTCACAAAGGGCAAGCTCCCAGGTGTCGTCAGCAGAAAGTCAGCAACAGGCATGGCACCCGTCCCGACAGGACGACACCAGCCGGCATGGCCACCGCCTGACAACACACATCATCGAACCGAACAACAGCCGACGCCATCGGCCGCGGAGGTTTGCAAGGCGGTGTTCTCGGCTATGCGGCCGGCATCTACTCGGTGATCAGGGATAGACCGTCGTGGTTGGCGAAGTCGGTGTAGTCCTTGATGTTGCGGGTGGCGAGGGGGATGCCTCGTTGGAGGCAGCAGGCGGCGATCCAGGTGTCGTTCGCCGGCCGGGTACGGCCGCGCAGGATGGCGGCGGCTTGGATGTGGCCCCAGGTGGTGGCGACGTCGTCGTCGTAGGGGAGCCGTACGAAGGTGCCGAGCCAGTCGTGCAGGTTGGTGCGGTTGCGGGTGCCCCAGTGGCGGACCTCGGCCCACACGGTCAGCTCGGCGACGGTCACGAAGGACACGCACAGCGTGTGGCCGGCGAGGCGTGCGGCCAGGCCGGCCGGTAGGCGGTCGCGGAACGCAAGAGATGCGACATCCGTGTCGATCGCAACGTACGGGCTGTAGAGGGTCGGCCGGCTCACGCGATGTCGGCGCGGCGCTGGGCGTAGGTGAACGCGATGAACTCGTCCACCTCTTCGTCGGACTCAAAGACGTCGTAGCGGACCAGCTCGGCTACGGACTTGATCGGGTGGACGCCCTGCCGGCGAGCCAGCTCGTCCAGCGAGAGGTGGTCGCCCGTCTGCTCCGGCAAGTGTGCGTTGCTCGCGGCCATCACCGCCTCCATTCTCTCCGCGGTCATCATCCCATCCTTTCGTGCTGTCGTGGTCGATGCCCGGTCCGAACTGGGCGCAACGGCGCGACGGTTGCGCCCAGCCCGGCCGGCTTGCTCATGCCTGCACGTCGACCAGCTCGAGCAGCGACACGTCCAGGACCGCGGCCAGCCGCCACAGGCGGACGACATCGACGCCGTGAGTGCCCTTCTCGATCAGGCTCACGAAGCTGCGCGACATCCCGGCCGCCTGCGCCAGCTCTTCCTGCGACAGCTCCCGCAGCCGGCGGAGCAGCCGCACCCGCTTGCCCAGCGCCCGCAAGAACAGCGCCTCGCCTTGGCCGGCTGGCAGCGCCGCGCTGGCTGCCGGTGCATCCGGGTTGCCGGTCATCGCCGGTTCTCCTCGTCCAGCAGCGTGCCCATAGGCACCCCGAGTGCCCGTGCCACCTTCAGGTAGGTCAGCACGGACGCCCCGTGATCGCCCCGCTCGATCGATCCGAGCGTCACCCGAGACATGCCGGCCCGCTCCGCCAGCTCGTCCTGCGTGATCCCGGCCAGCACCCGCTGCGACCGGACGCGGCGACTCACCAACCGCAGATACGAGCGCTCCCCGCCGGCCTCCTCCCCGCTCACTGGGCATCGCCTGTACCGCGGGCGATGAACCGCTGATCGACCGTCACCGACCCGGCCCGCAGCACCATCGAGACGTGCGAGTCTCGGATGACCGTCAGCGTGTCCACCCTGGACAGGCCCGAAAGCCGATCCACGAGCGCCAGCACCGCCAGAACGTCCACCCGGCGAGCGGACATCTTCACCTCCGCTGGATCCGCCGCCAACGCCGTGACCCGCAGCACCGCCAGGTGCTCCTGCTCCACTGCCGACAAGCCCCGGCCCGTCACGGCGCACCGTCCAGCAGGGCATCGAGCGAGACCCCGAGGGTCCGGTCGTACCCGCGCCCGGCCTCTCCGGTGTGCTCACCGTGCCGACGTCGCGTCCGCCGTCTTCCGGGGTGCCGCGCTGAGTGCGCCCGATTGCCCGGGACACCGACCGGGAGGGCGTTCGTGTGAACGCCCTCCCGGTGGTGTGTTGGTTGGGTCAGGGAGCGAGGGTGATGATCCGGATAGCGTCGGCCGTGTTGTAGCCGTGGAAGCTCATCGACACCGTGCTCTGGGTGCTGAGCGTGGCGGTGTCGTTGTACTCCAGGCCCTGGTCGGCGCTGGTGGAGTAGGTGGTGCCGGGCACCCCGAAGGCTGGCGCAGTGGCCTGCAGGCCGGCGGTGCTGGTGGCGACGCCGAGGACCTTGGTGCCGAAGCTGACCGAGCCGCTGAAGGGGTGATCGGTGTTGGCGTTGCCGACGGCGTCGGCGTGCACGTAGTAGCTGTTGACCTTGGTGCCGGCCGGGATCGTGACCCCGCCGACGGTCAGGTCGGCGGAGAGGACCTGGTTGGTCTTCTCCCCGAACACCCGGATGGTGTCGTCGCTCTCCCAGGCGCCGGGCTGGACGGAGGCGGGCGGGGTGCTCACCTTCGCCTGACCGGCGGTGGCCGGATCGACGGTCACCTGCTGGGTCCTGGAGGCCGTGCCGAACTGGTTGGTCGCCGTGACGGTGTACGTGTAGACGCCGGCCTTGGTCGGCGTGCCGGACACGATCCCGCTCGACACGTCCAGTCCGGCCGGAGGCGTGCCCGTGACCGTGACGCTCGCGTCCGGGGACGCGGTGACCGGATAGGTGAAGGCGTACGCCGCGCCGACGGTGCCGGTCGGGGCGTCGGCGCCGATCACCGGGGCGGTGCCGACGATCATGGTGACCGGCAGGTCGGCGGTGCCGTACTGGTTGGAGGCGGTCAGCGTGAAGGTGTAGGTGCCGTTCTGGGTGGGCTGGCCGGCCAGCGTCGCGCCGGTCAGGGTCAGGCCGGGCGGAAGGGTTCCGCTGGTCCGGGTGACGGTCGGGGTGGGGTTGCCGCCCAGCGTGAAGATGTAGCTGTAGTCGGCGTTGCGGACCGCCGCCGGAGGCGCGCCGGTGATGGTCGCGGCCGGGCTCGGCTCGTTGACCGCGATCGTCGCGTACGTGGAGGAATCCTGGACGGCGCCGTTGCTCGCCTTGACCGTGAAGCCGAACAGGGCCGCCTTGGTCGGGGTGCCGGTGATCTTGCCGGTGGCGTCGATGGACAGGCCGGTCGGCAGCGTGCCGGACGCGATCGTCACGGTCGGGGCCGGGTAGCCGGTGGTGTTGAACTGGAACGCGTACGGCGTGCCGACGGTGCCGCGGGGCAGCTCCCCGGAGAGCGGCAGCGAGATGCCCGGGCCCTGCTTGATGGTGACCGTCCGGGTGAGGGTCGCCGGGGTGCCGTACCCGTTGTCGGCCTGCAGCGTGAAGGTGAACGCGCCCGACCTGGTCGGCACGCCGGTGAGCAGCTGGTTGTTGCTGATCCGCACCCCGTCGGGCAGGGCGCCCGCGGACACCGTCAGCGTGGGCCGGCCGGTCAGGGTCGGAATCCACTGGTACTGGTAGCTGACCTGACCGTCAGGTGCGGTGCCGGCGATGGTCGGCCCCGGCTGCACGGCGATCCGCACGTTGGCCGTCGACGGGCTGCCGTTGGTGGTCACGGCGAACTGCCAGTTCCCGGCCGTGGTCGGGGTGCCGCTCAGCGTGCCGTTCGCGCTCAGGCTCAGGCCCGGCGGCAGGGTTCCGCTGGTCTTCGTCACCGTCGGGTCGAGCACCCCGGTGACCGGGATCGTGAACAGGTACGGCTGGTTGACCGCCGCGTTCGGTGCCTCCACCATCGGCGGCGCCGGCGTCGCGACTTCGAGGAACAGCGTCGCCGGGCTGGAGGTCACCGAGCCGGCCGAGTTGGTGAACACCGCCCGGTAGCGGCTGTAGCCGTCGGCGTTGCTCAGCGCACCGGTGGTGTACGTGCTGGCGGTCGCGCCCGGGATGTCGGTGAACTCGTCGCTGCCGGGGTTCGCCCGCTGCCACTTCACGGTCGGGGCCGGGTCGCCGGCGCCGGCCGCGGTGAACACCGCCGAGTCGCCCGCCACGCGGTACGTGTTGTCCGGCTGCCGCGTCACCGTCGGAGCGGCGGCGTTCACGGTCACGGCCGCGGGGTTGCTGGTCGCGGTGCCGCCGGCGTTGCTGAAGACGGCGCGGTAGCGGGCGCCGCCGTCGGCGGTGGTGAGGGTGCCGGTGGTGTAGGACGAGCCGGTGGCGCCGGGGATGTCGGTGAACGAGTCACTGCCGGATGCGGCCCGCTGCCATTTCACGGTCGGCGTCGGGTCGCCGGTGGCGGCCGCGGTGAGCGAGGCGGTGCTGCCGGACGTGACGGTCGCCGCCGCCGGCTGCGTGGTCACCGTCGGCGCGGCGGCGCTGACGGTCATGGCCGCGGCCTGGCTGGTCGTCGTCCCCAGCGAGTTGGTGAACACGGCCCGGTAGCGGACGCCGCTGTCGGCGGTGGTCAGCGTGCCGGTGGTGTAGCTGGTCGTCGTGGCGCCCGGGATGTCGGTGAACGAGTCGCTGCCGGCGGAAGCGCGCTGCCACTTTGCGGTCGGGGTCGGGAAGCCGTCCGCCGCCGCGCTGAGGGACGCGGTCCGGCCGGACGTGACGGTCGTCGCCGCCGGCTGCGTGGTCACCGTCGGTGCCGCCTCCGGCTGGTGGAGAGTCATCGCAAACGACATACCGGAGGCCAGATCGCTGACCTTGTAGCCGGCCGCGGGCGGGATGGTGCGTACGTCGGTGTAGTAGTAGTAGCCGACCGATGTCCAGGGCACCAGGGTGCCGTCGGACTTCAGCGCGACCACGAGACCGTCGGAGACCGTCAGGTCGACGACACCGGACGTCGCCGCGGCGGGCGTCGGATCGAAGTTCGCGCCCCAGGCCACCACGGAGCCGTCGTCCTTGAGCGCCGCGGCACTGTCGCCTCCGGCGACGACCTTCCGCACGCCGGACTTCGCGGCGTCCGGAACCGTACCCGCAGCGATCGATGGACCAGCGGCGAAGGCCACCACCGATCCGGTGTCGGTCAGCGCGACGACGAAGCTGTTGCCGGCGTCGATGCCCACCGTGTGACCCTGCAGGGCGGCCGGGATGGCCGGGCTGTTGTATCCCCAGGTGCGGATGGTGTGGTCGGGCATCAGGGCCAGACCACCGACACCGAACGCGGCGATCTGCGTGGCACCGGCCACATTGGCCGGCGTGTTGGACGTGTGGCCCCAGCTCACCACCGAGCCGTCGGCCTTCAGCGCGATCGCTTGGATTTGCTCGGCGTCGATGGCGACGACGCCGGAGCCGGCCGCGGCCGGGACGCTCGTGGCTCCTTCGGAGTTGTCACCCCAGGCGACCACCGAGCCGTTGGTCTTGAGGGCCAGCCCGAAGTTGAATCCGGCGGAGATGGCGGTGACGTCGGACTGGGCGGCGGCCGGGAGGCCCGCCTGTCCGAATGTGTTCGCACCCCAGGCGGTGACGACGCCGGAGGTCGGCGTTGCCCCGGCCGGCGCGGCGGTGAGCGCGAGTGCTCCGCCGATCAGCGCCGTGACGACGACGGCCGCGGCGAGGCGGGAGGTGAGGCGGGTCATGGAGGGATTCCTTCCGGACTGGCGCCACGCTGACCGGAATCCCACCGTCTCGGTGCTGAGGTCGTACCGGGTTTCCAGCGCGGCCATCGGACTGGTGACTCCACGGAGGTTGTCAGGTGGAGGCGCCTCCGTCTGTCCGCCATCGAGCAGTTGATCTGTACGGTTGCGAACCTTCGGGCGGACGGCATCGACCGGCGCACCGTGCGACCCGGCTTCGGACGCCGTGTCGTGGCCATCGCGGCCGTGAAGTCAACCAATGTCGTGGTCGAGGTTCCGCAGCGATAGAGCGACCGCTTGACGCTCGCAGCCGTTGCCGCCCTCGCCCTGGCCACGCCAGCGCCGTAGCGGCAGAAGGCATGTCGGCCCGCGGTCCAGGGGGAGCGCTACCGCGGATCGCGTCGAGCAGCTCGCCGAGCGTCGCGGCCTGGACCACCCGCTCTTCGCGACCGGCCGCTGCGCACGCGGCCGCCCAATACCGACCGCCACCACCCCGCGCCATCCTGCCGCGTCTCGGCCCACGACGGAGGGGTGGGCTCGTGTCTCTTCGGTGTCTGGTCGAAGGCTCGGTCCGGCCTGGTGGTCCCGGACTGGAAGGTCCGAGACCACCAGGCGAGGCGTCAGCGGCAGTTCCACACGGTCGGCTCGTACCGGATCCCGTGCAGCTCGTCCTCCTCGCCCACCGAGCTGAAGCCGGCGACCTGGCCGCCGTCGCCGACCGCGGTCGCGCCCCTGAGCGCGTCCGGCACCAATCCGGGCAGGTCGACCCGGACGCTGTGCTGCCAGACGTACGCAGTCTCCGGCGGGCCGTGGTAGCCGGCGGCCAGGCCGTGGCCGTTCACGGCCTGGGGGTTGCCGCCGCCGGGCAGTCGTTCGGGACGGTCGCGGTACCAGCGAACCGGACCGGAGGAGTCGGTGCCGACCACGTAGTTCCCGGCGATCGCCGCCGCGCTGGACTCCGTCGCTCCGGGCGTGGTGGGCAGCGCGCGCAAGCCTGAGCGCAGCGTGCCGATGACGGCGTTGCTCCTCAGACTGGACCCGGCGATCTCGGTGCCGACGATCACGCCGCGTCGGTTCACGTCGGCGAGGAACACCGACCCGCCGCCGGGCCCCGGGAGGACGCGCACCTGGTCAGGTGCGTCCGCGCGCCAGACCAGTCCCTGCGCGCCGCCGGTTTCCGGACCGCTGCCGTACCCCACGATCAGTCCGGCGTCGTTGATCGCCGTCGCCGTCGACGAGGCAAAGCCCTCCGGCTCCGCGAGCGGGATCTGAGTCGCCCCCCGCCAGAGCAGCGCGTGCCCGCTGTCCGCGGTCGCGCCGACGGCCTCGCCTCGCCGGTTGACGTCCTCAGCCGCTCCGGACGGGCCCAGCACGATCAGGTGGCCGTCGCGCCACAGCACCGGCTGGTCCCCCGACTGGCCGGCGAAGGTACGGTGCCCGTCGGTGCCGCGGACGTAGCCGGAGAACGCGTCCGGCACCTGCGGCAACGCCGCCGCAGACCACGTGCACGCCCTGGACCCAGCCGCCGCGACGCCCGGACCGGGATCGGCAGCCGCCGTCCCGACCAGCACCGGAGCGGCCGAGCCGACGGCGACTGCCACCAGCAGGGAACGCCGTACCGAACCAAGACCTCTCATCGGAACCCCCATCGGGTCGGGAGCGCCTGACGCGCTCCGATGCCGACTAGACGCGAGTTCCAGCACCAAAGTTGTCCCCCGCGATTGAGGGTGCCCCATCGGATAATTCCGCCTGCCACACCGTCGCCGTCGATACCCGGTGCGGGCACCGGTCGTGATCGTCCCGAACGCCCCACGGCGACTGCTGCGGTACTCCACCGAGCACGTGCACCCCCCGCTCCGACCTGCGCACCGGGTCGGCCCGCAGGCCACTGACCACGAACGCCGGCGCGGCGCCGTTACCTCGGAAATGCCGTACTACTGGTGGTGGTAATTACGACTCCGAGTGGTTCGGGTCGAGCGCCGATGGCCGCCGCCCGCGACAGGCGGCGACGTTCTCGCGGGGGCCGGGCGCTTCAGCTGGTGCGATCTGATCCTGGAGTCCGGGGACACGCGGATCTGCCCCCGTGAGGCGGTCGACGTGCTGGTCGGCGAGGATCCGCCGACGAGATGGCATCCGCCGAAAGCGGGGAGCCGACGCCGGGCGCGGGCGATCTCGTCGTCGGCGGCATGGCTGAGTTCGCCGGTCGGTTGCGGACGGGGAGTGTCCGGGATGGGATCTAGCCTCTTGCGGCGTGAACGACAACGAGGTGTCGCCGGCGGCCGGGACCGAGGTCGAGCAGATCGTGGGGGCGCTCGACCGGGTGCGGACCACGTTCCGGTGGAAGGCGGACGGGCTCGATGCAGCGGGGCTGGGAACGAGGATCGGTGCTTCGTCGCTGACGTTGGGGAGTCTGCTGAAGCATCTGGCGCGGGCCGAGGACGAGTTGTTCGGACCCAAGCTGAGTGGGGCGCCGCGCAGTGCGCCGTGGGACACCGCGCCGTGGAAGGACGATCCCGACTGGGACTTCACGTCCGCCGCCGATGACGAACCCGCGGAGCTGTACGCACTCTGGGACGGCACGATCGCGCGGTCGCGAGCGCTGCTCGGCGAGGCCCTGGCCGACGGCGGGCTCGATCAGCCCGTCCATCTCGCGCACCGCGAGCAGCACCTCAGCCTCCGGCGGCTGCTGTGCGATCTGATCGAGGAGTACGGCCGGCACGCCGGGCACGCCGACCTGCTCCGGGAGGCCGTCGACGGACTGGTCGGTGCGGACCCGCCGGCGGGATGGCACCCCGATCTCACCGTGAGCGGAGCTGATCAGGGAGAGCCGGTGGCCGCCAGAGATGCAGCCAGGGTGTCGAGGGCGCCGGGGACGAGGCGGTAGTAGGCCCACTTGCCGCGTTGGTCGCGTTCCAGGAGGCCGGCATCGGTGAGGACCTTCATGTGGTGGGAGACCGTGGGCTGGGTGAGGCCGACGGGCGACGTGAGATCGCAGATGCAGGCTTCCTGGCCGAGGTGGGCGGCGACGAGGGAAAGCAGGCGGAGGCGGGTCGGCTCGGCGACGGCCTTCAGCGTCGCGGCCAGGCGTTCGGCCGCGTCCGCAGCGAGCGGGGGTTCCACGTCCGGCGAGCAGCAGCCGTCGAGGACCGGCAGGGCGCGGGTCGGCACCTCCTCAGCATCGCACACATTGACAGCCATCGATACGTACGTCAGGGTCGTACGTATCGATCCGCGTCTATGTGAGGAGCATCGATGGGTGAGCTGCGCGAGCAGGTCCGGGCACGGTACGCGGCGGCCGCGACCGGGGAGCGCTGCTGCGGGCCGTCGCCGGGCCTCTACAGCGAGACCGAGCAGGGCGAGCTCCCGGCGGAGGCGGTGAACGCGAGCCTCGGCTGCGGGAACCCGGTCGCGGTGGCCGACCTGCAACAGGGCGAGCGCGTGCTGGATCTCGGTTCCGGCGGCGGCATCGACGTGCTGCTGTCGGCCCGGCGGGTCGGCCCGGCCGGACGCGCGTACGGGCTCGACATGACCGACGAGATGCTCGCCCTCGCCCGGGCCAACGCGGAGCGGGCGGGCGTCGGCAACGTGGAGTTCCTGCGCGGCCCGATCGAGGCGATCCCGCTGCCGGACGCCGCCGTCGACGTGGTGATCTCCAACTGCGTGGTCAACCTGTCCGAGGACAAGCCGGCCGTGCTGGCCGAGATGTTCCGGGTGCTCGCGCCCGGCGGCCGGATCGGGATCTCGGACGTCGTGGCCGACGACGAGCTGACCTCGGCCGAGCGGGCCGAGCGCGGCAGCTGGGTCGGGTGCATCGCCGGCGCCCTGAGCCGGACCGAGTACGTCGACGGGCTGACCGCGGCCGGCTTCACCGGCGCGTCGGTGACCGGCACCCACGAGGTCACGCCCGGGATGTACGCCGCGGTCGTCCGGGCGGTCAAGCCGTGATGGTGCTGTTCGTCTGCGTCCACAACGCCGGCCGCTCGCAGATGGCCGCCGGCTGGCTCACGCGACTGAGCGCAGGCCGGGTCGAGGTCCGGTCGGCCGGGTCCGTACCGGCCGAGCAGGTCAACCCGGTCGCCGTCGCCGCCATGGCCGAGGTCGGCATCGACATAGCGCACGAGCAGCCGAAGAAGCTCGGCACCGATGCGGTCCGGGCCGCCGACGTCGTGATCACGATGGGCTGCGGCGACACCTGCCCGGTCTTTCCGGGAAAGCGGTACGAGGACTGGGACCTCACCGACCCGGCCGGCCAGTCGATCGAGGTCGTCCGCACCGTCCGGGACGAGATCCGAGATCGGGTCCAGATGCTCCTCGGGACGCTCAGGGTCCAGTAGCATCAGTGGCCCGCCCCGCTGAGACACATGCGGGTATGGCTGGACGCCGAGGGAGGGCGGGTGCGGCGCTTCCGAATCGCGTCCGCGGTCTTCGCCACGGTCGTCGGTGTAGTGGTCCTGCTGGGCGCGTCCGGGATGCTCTCCGCGCGGGCGTCCAGCGCCGTCAACGACCTCGGTCAGCTCGCCGGCGGGCTCGCCGCGGCGATCGCGGCCGGGGTGACCGGGCTCCGGGCGACCGGGGCCGAGCGGCGGTGGCGGCTCCTGCTGGCCGCGGGCTTCGCCGGCTGGAGCGGCGGGCAAGCGTACTGGAGCTGGGGGCAGGTGATCAGCCTCGACCCGATCCCGTCGCCGTCGCCGGCCGACGTCGGCTACCTGATACTGCCGGTGTTCGCGCTGCCCGCTCTGCTGGCGCTGGTCTCCGCCGGCCGGCGGCCGGCGGGTCCGCGGGAGGGCGGCCGGTCCCGGCCGGTGCTGCTGCTGGACGCGCTGGTCATCGTCGGCTCGATGAGCATCCTGGCCTGGGCGACCGCGATCTCGGCCGTGGTCCGGGCCGGGGCGCCGACGCCGCTGGCGTTCGCGGTCGCCATCGCGTACCCGGTCTCGGACCTGGTCCTGGTCGTCATCACGATGCTCGCGCTGACGCTGCGCCGGATCGAGCGGCGACCGCAGCTGACCCTGTTGGTCGTCGGGCTGCTGGCGATCTCGGTGTCGGACAGCGTGTTCGCCTACCTGGTCGCGTCGGGGGCGGAGGACATCCCGCCGGTCGGCGACATCGGCTTCGTGGCCGGGCCGTTCGTCGTCGCGCTGGCCGCGCTCGCGCCGGTCACGATGACCGCGCGGAATCGCGGCCGGGCGGCGCGGCCGGCCGGGATGCGGTGGCACCTGCTCGTGCCGTACCTGCCGTTGGGCGCGGTCGGCGTCCTGCTGCTGGTGCAGACGGCGCGGGACCGGACGTTCGACCGGTTCGAGATCTACCTCGGGCTGCTCGTCGTCGCGCTCGTGGTGACCCGGCAGTTCATCACGCTGCGGGAGAACACCACCCTGCTGCAACGGGTGCAGCGGGGCCAGGAGGAGCTGGCGTACCAGGCCTTCCACGACCCGCTGACCGGGCTGCCGAACCGGGCCCTGTTCGGCGACCGGCTCGCGCACGCGGCCGACGTGCACCGGGACGAGCAGCGGCCGCTGGGCCTGCTCTTCGTCGACCTGGACGACTTCAAGATCGTCAACGACACGCTCGGGCACGCCGCCGGGGACGCGCTGCTGCAGCAGGTCGGGCGGCGGCTGCGGGGGTGCGTACCGGCGGCGGACACGGTCGCGCGGCTGGGCGGGGACGAGTTCGCGGTACTGGTGGAGAGCGATCTCGACCCGGCCGACGTCGCCGCGAAGGTCTGCGAGACGCTGGCGCAGGCGTTCCCGCTGGAGGGCCAGGTCCGGTACGTCCGGGCCAGCGTCGGCCTGGTCGTCCCCGACGGGCACGACGTCACCGTCTCGGCCGAGCTGCTGCTCCGCCGCGCCGACGCGGCCATGTACGCGGCCAAGCGGCGCGGCGGCGGCGCCGTCGTCAGCTACGAACCCGGCCTGATCTCGCTGCTGGACGACCCCGCGCTGCCGACCCGGCTCGGGGACGCGCTGCGCCGGGGCGAGATCGACGTGGTCTACCAGCCGATCGTCCGCCTGTCGGACGGGACCACGGTCGCGGTGGAGGCGCTGGCCCGGTGGAACGATGCCGAGCGCGGGGCGGTGCCGCCGGACGTCTTCGTCGCCGCGGCCGAGCGCACCGGGCTGATCAGCACGCTCGACAACCACGTGCTGGACCGGGCCTGCCGCGACATCGCGGCGCTCCGGGTCCGCAGCCGGATCCCGCTGGCGGTGCACGTGAACGTCTCCGCGACCCGGCTGGCCGACCCCGAGCTGGAGCTCGCCGTGCAGGCCTCGCTGGCCCGGCACGGGCTGCCCGCGGCCGCGCTGGTCCTGGAGATCACCGAGACCAGCATGGTCCCGGACGTCACCGCGGCGCTGCCGATCCTGCAGCGGCTGCGGGACCGCGGCGTCCGGCTGGCGCTGGACGACTTCGGCACCGGCTACGGCACGCTCGCCACCCTGCACGTGCTGCCGATCGACCTGGTCAAGCTGGACCGGACGCTGGCCGTCACCGCCGGCGACCCGGACCGGGGCGGTGCCCTGCGGCGGTCGGTCGTCTCGATCTCCCGGACGCTCGGCATGCTGGTGGTCGGCGAGGGCATCGAGACCCACGAGCAGGCCGTGGACCTGACCCGGCTCGGCTGCGATCTCGGGCAGGGCTACTTCTTCGGCCGGCCGGAGCCGGTGGACCGGCTCCGGCTGACCGCACCGCACGTACCGGCCGAGCCTTCGTTGGCGGCCGTCGCGCCGCGCCGCTCCAGCTGACGCGCCGCCGATCGCGCCGCCGGCCGCGCCACGCACCCGCCGCCGCCGGCCGCGCCGCGCACCCGCCGCCGGCCGCGCCGCTCCGGAAGCAGCGCGGCCGGAGCGGTCAGCTGCGGGGGACGGTGAAGCCGGTGAACCCCATCTGGAAACCGCTGAACGCCGGCCGGTTGCCGTTCACGGCGATCCAGTCGCCGTGCGGCCGCATCCGCGGCAGCTGCGTCCCGACGTTCTCCAGCGTGATGCCGCCGTGGAAGAGCGTGCGGGTGGTCGCCTGCAGCGCGAGGTCCATGGTCGCGTCCGGCCCGAGCGTGTCCGAGCCGGTCGCGATGATCCGGCGGGCGCCGAACAGCCAGTCCACCGCGTCGCCGGCGAACCCGGGCGCGGGCGTGGTGATGTACGGCGAGTCCTCGCCGTTGCCCTGGTTGAACAGCGGCGCGTACCCGGTCAGCAGGAGGACGCAGCCGCCGGCCGGGATGCGGCCGTGCCGCCGCTCGTACGTCAGCAGGTCGGCGCGGCGGACGAGGAAGTCCGGCCCCTCGGCCTTGATCCGGGCCCGGACATCGAGCACGGCCAGCGGCATGAGGGTGAAGTCCTCGTTGAGCTGGTTCAGCCGCTTGCCGCCGATGATGAAGTGCACCGGCGCGGAGATGTGGCTGGCCGTGTGCGTACCGAGGCTGGTGATGTGCTCGAGCAGGAAGCCGCCGTCGTCGTGCGCCGGCGTCCGGGTGTCGGCGAAGATCTCGAACGTGAACGCCGGGTCGCCCGGGAACAGCGGCACCCCGGTGCGCAGCGAGAGCGTCAGCGGCACGCGGTCGGCCGTCCGCGGATCGACCTTCCCGTAACCGTCGGGGATCCGGCGGCCGGACGAGCCCGACGAGCCCGACGGTCCGGGTGCGGCGAACGCGGACGTCGCCGGCAGCACCGCCGCGCCGGCCGCCGCCAGCCCGGCCGCGATCACCGCCCGGCGCCCCGGCAGGTATCCCTGGTGGTCTGCACCCATCGCCTGTGCCTCCAAGACTTGACTGTGACCGCGTGATCATGGCGCACGGACCGCACCGGGGGAGCCGCCTACCGGCCTGCGATATCGGCCAGCCGGGTGGGCCGGCCGTAGTACCAGCCCTGGGCCGTGTCGGCGCCGAGCTCGCGCAGGAAGTTCGCCTGGGCCTCGGTCTCCACCGCCTCCGCCGTCACCGTGAGGTCGAGGCCGTGGGCGAGGTGGATGAGCGTGGTGACCAGGTGCAGGTCGGCCGGGTCGGCGTGCTCGGGATCGCGCAGCCCGTCCAGGAACTCGCCGGCCAGCTTGAGGTCGTGCACCGGCAGCCGCCGAAGGTACGCCAGGTTGGAGTAGCCGGTGCCGAAGTCGTCGATCGCGATCCGTACGCCGAGCTCCGCCAGCTTGCGCAGCGCCGCCGGCGGCCCGTCCGGGTCGGCGGACATGACAGCGTGCTCCGTCACCTCGAGCTGCAGCCGGTGCGCGGGCAGGCCGCTGTCGGCCAGCGCGCGGGTCACGTCGTCGACGAGCCCGGGGTGCTGCAGCTGCCGTACCGCGATGTTGACGCTGAGCAGCAGGTCCGGCAGTGCGTCGGCGTACGCGGCCGCGGTCCGGCAGGCCTCGGCCAGGATCCACCGTCCCAGCGGCAGGATCGCGCCGGTCTGCTCGGCCAGGCCGATGAAGTGGTCCGGGCCGAGCGTGCCGAACCGCGGGTGCTCCCAGCGCAGCAGGGCTTCCACGCCGAGCAGCGAGGCGTCGGCGAGGCGGACCAGCGGCTGGTAGAGCAGCGTGAACTCGCCCCGGTCGAGCGCGCCGGGCAGCGTCGCGGCCAGCGTGTAGAGGGTCAGCTGGGTGGCGTTGCGGTCCGGGTCGTGGAAGACGACCCGGCCGCGACCCTCGGCCTTCGCCTGCTGCAGGGTGATGTCGGCGGCCCGGATCAGGTCCGCCGGCGTGGTGGTGTTCCCGGCCGGCGCCTCGACCGCGCCGATGCTGGCGGTGACGGCCAGCTGGTAGCCCTCGATGTCCAGCGGCGCGGCCACGGCGGCGTGCAGGTTGCGGGCCAGCGTGCCGAGCTGGGCCGGCTCGGCCCGCCGGGTCAGCACCACGAACTCGTCCCCGCCCAGCCGGGCGACCAGCCCCCCGCCGGTGACCGCGTCGGCGAGCCGGTCCGCCACCGCGGTGAGCAGCTTGTCGCCGACGGTGTGCCCGAGCGAGTCGTTGATGACCTTGAAGCTGTCCAGGTCGAGCAGGCAGAGCCCGACCCGCGCGTCCGGCGCCGGGTCGGCCAGCGCCTCGGCCAGCCGGGTGAGGAACAGCGCCCGGTTCGGCAGGTCGGTCAGCGGGTCGTGGCTGGCCTCGTACGCGAGCTGCTCGGTCAGCCGGTGCCGGTCGGTGACGTCCTCGATGATCGCGGCCTGGAACGTGGGGTTGCCGTCGCCGTCGCGGATCAGCGAGACGGTGAGCTGGGTCCAGATCGTGCCGCCGTCGGCCCGGAAGAAGCGCTTCTCCGTACGGAAGGACTCCTTCCGGCCCTCGATCAGCGCGCTGTAGTCCTCCCAGACCGAGGCGGCGTCGTCGGGGTGCAGGAAGTCGGAGACCGTACGGCGGCGGAACTCCTCCGGCGGGTAGCCGAGCATCTCGGCCAGCGCCGGGTTGACGTCCAGGATGTGGCCGGCGACGTCGCCGATGCCGATCCCGACGGCCGCGTCGGCGAACACCGCCCCGAAGCGGGCCTCGCTGGCCTCCAGCGCCGACTCGGCCCGGTCCCGGGCGTGCAGCGCGGCCTGCCGGATCTGCTCCTGCTCGGTCAGGACGACGCTGAGCAGCGCCCGGATGTAGCCGGCTGCGATCGCGCCGGGCAGCGCGGCCGGGACCGTGTCCTCGGCCCGGGTCAGCAGCGTGATCGTCCGCTCCAGCGCGGCGGGACCGGTGAAGTGCGCGTCGACCAGCGCGTACCCGATCCGCTCGCCGGTCCGGCCGGGGTCGGCGGTGGTGTCGAGCAGGTCGGTCAGCCGCAGCGCGAGCTGCTCCAGCTCCTGCCGGTCGAGGGCGACGAAGCTGGTGCCCTCGAGCGCGTCCGCCCAGGCCCCGGCGAAGTCCGCCCGCCCGGTCACCCGCGGCTCACGGCTTGTGCCCCACCCCGGCCAGGCCCGTCATCCGTTCCGGTCGGTCCACCCCGGGCGTGCCGGGCTCGGGCCGCCACTGCGGCAGGTAGACCACGCCCGGCTCGGCCAGCGCGTACCCGTCGAAGAAGTTCATGACCTGCTCCCGCGACCGCATGGTCATCGGGGTGGCGGTGCGCTGGTAGAGGCTGCGGTGCTCGGCCGCGCGGTCGGCCTGCTCGCCGGCGGTCGCGTGCGAGAGCGCGAGGTAGCTGCCCGGCGGGGAGGCGTCCCGGAACCGGGCCACCAGCGCGGCCGGGTCCGCCTCGTCCGGTACGAAGTGCAGCACCGCGACCATCAGCACCGCGACCGGCTCATTGCCGTCGAGCAGTTCTTGCACCGCCGGCCGGGCCAGCACGGAGTCCGGGTCTCGCAGGTCGGCCTGGACGACGGTCGTGCTCGGGTCGCCGGCCAGGATGGCCCGCGAGTGCTCGACCGCGACCGGGTCGTTGTCGACGTAGACGACCTGGCTGCCGGGGGCGACCCGCTGCGCGACCTCGTGCACGTTGCCGACTGTCGGGATGCCCGAACCCAGGTCGAGGAACCGGCGGACGCCCGCGCCGGCCAGGAACTCGACGGCGCGGCGCAGGAAGCCGCGGTTGGCCTGCATGATCTCGGGCAGGTCCGGCCACATCTGTACGGCCTGGCGGCCCATCTCCCGATCTGCGGCGAAGTTGTGGAACCCGCCCAGATAGAAGTCGTATACCCGGGCCGCCGACGGGCGATCCAGGTCAATCCCCACAGGAGCCCACTCCGGCCGTTCCACACCGGGCACCGTACTCAGGTGAGCGGGCACCGTGCCACCGGCCGTGACCAGGTAGAGCATCGCTGCGACAGATCCTGTCCGGCCGGCCCGGGACCGACGGGAGTGAACCGGACTCGGCCGCTTGGCGTACCCGCAGACAGACCTTTGGTCTCCAATGGAGGAGGTACCTGTGGGCCTGAAGCAGCGCGCGGCAGTACTGCTCGTCGCCGCGGCCACCACGACCGCCGGCGCTGTCGCCGGCTGGTCGCAGGGCGGCGGCAGCGACGGCAGCACCCCGGCGGCGTCAGGACAGAGCTCGCCCGCCCCGATCCGGAACGCGACCTGGACCACGATCTTCACGCCGGCCAACGGCATCGAGGGACTCACCAGCGACAACCGCAGCAACGTCTTCGTCGCCGAGCGCGGCGTCGGCACCGGCCCGTGCGCGGTCTGGAAGATCGCGACCGCGACCGCCCGCGCGGCGCAGATCGGGTTCGTCCCCGGCCCGTGCTCGCCCAGCGGCATCGCGCTCGGCCGCGACGGCCGGGTGTACGTCACCGGCGGCAACGCGCCCACCAACGACCAGATCTTCGTGCTGAAGCCCGGCTCCGCGTCGACGGCGGCGACCCTCTTCGCCACCGGGGTCGGCGGCGCCAACGGCATCGCGTTCGACCGCACCGGCGCGCTGTGGGCCAGCGACGGCGGCAACGCGCAGGGCGTCGTCTACCGGGTCGGCCCGCGCGGCGGCACCGCGACCGAGGCGTTCCGGGTGCAGCCGATGGCCAACTCCATCGGCGTCGGCCGGCAGAACGGCGGCCTGCAGGGCGTCGACCCCAACACGCCCGCCGCGCAGAACATCGTCGCCAACGGCATCGTCTTCACCCGCGACGGCGACATGATCGTCGCCGACACCGCCCGCGGCGCGCTCTGGAGGATCCGCGTCGACAGCCGCGGCCGGATCACCAGCCCGGTCGGCTGCGACACCACGTTCACCGCCGACACGCTCTGCCTGAGCAACGTGCTGGTCGAGCACCCGGCGCTGGAGGGCGCGGACGGCATCGCGCTCGACGCCGCCGGCCGGGTCTGGGTCGACGCGAACGAGCGCAACACCGTCGCGGTCGTCGACACCCACAACACGGTCACCGAGTTCTTCCGCAACCCCGTCGACCCGGCCACCAGCCGGCGCAACGACGGCCCGCTGGAGTTCCCCACCAGCCCGGTGTTCCTCGGCAAGCAGTTCTGCACCACCAGCTCCGACGGCGCCCGCCGGGACAACTTCCCCAACACCGGCGGCGAGGTCGCCGGCACCGGCAAGGTCTCCTGCCTCGACCAGCGGGTCGACGCCCCGGGCCTTCCCCTCCCGGTCCGCTGACCCCGCGCGGATGCGCCCCTCCCCGGGGCGCATCCGCCGCTGTCCTCACCCCACACCGGGCGCCGACGAGGTCAAGACCTCGTCAGGCCCGCCAACCAGCCAGTCCACCGTCCCGCCGAGCGCCTCCGCGAGCCGCCAGAGCCGCCAGACGTCCAGGCCCTGCGCGCCGCGCTCGATCGCCGACACGAAGTTGCGCGACACGTGCGCCTTGTCGGCGAGTTCCTGCTGGCTGAGGCCCAGCCAGACCCGCCGCACGTAAGCGCGCCGTCCGACCTCGTTGCGCAACGCCGCCTCGCTCACCGGTCGTACGCTCATCGCCCACTCCTCACGATTCCGGGTCCCGTACTCCGACTACCATCGGTGTTGTCGCATTGACGCGGCAATGGGCGTACTCGCCAGAGTGAGTGGCGTTGCTCGTCAATCGTGGCCTCCCTAGGGTGTCAACGTGGCGACGCTCAGCCGTGCGCGGCGGCAACAACTGGCGCGCCAGGCCCAGGACGTCCGCCTCCGCAGCCTGCGCGACGGGCTCACACCGGCCGCGACGGTCGAGCTGATCCGGACCGAGGTGCCCGGGATGTTCGCGCTCGAGGGCTGGCGGTACGCCCACGGCTGGAGCCGGGCCGAGGTCTGCGCGCGGCTCGACGCCCTGTACGAGTCGGACGGGCTGGCGCCGCCGCGGATCAGCGACGCCGAGCTCTGCCGCTGGGAACACGAACAGCGTCGGCCCAGCGACGAGCGGATCGAGTACCTCTGCCGCCTCTACCGGACCCGGCCCGACCGGCTCGGGTTCGGCACCGACCACAGCTCCGTCGACATCGGACACCTGGCCCGCGCGGGCATCTCGGACCTCTGGCCCCGTACTGGTCCGGAGGTCCTCGACGACCTCGTCAGTCGCGTCCGGAACGCCGAGCGCGAGATCACGGTCTTCGGCCTGACCCGGAACTTCTACGCGCGGGACGAGATCCTGCCGCTGTTCCAGACGAAGGCCGGCGAGCTGCCGGTGACGTTCTACGTCATGGATCCGCGCTGCGCGTCGCGGCGGGATCGGTACCGGCTGGAGCCGATCGAGGCAGCGATGGAGGATCCGGGTCGCTACACCCGCGAGATCCTGCGCCCGCTGTTCGACGCCTCGCGCCGGGTGGAGCCGGTCGTTCCGGGGGCCGGCCTGCGGATCTACACGTACAACTTCCCGTGCTCGTTCGCGATGGAGAAGGTCGACGGGTCCTGCCGCGTCGCGCTGTACGGACATGGAAGGCGTGGCACCGAGGGGCCGACGTTCGTCTTCGACGAGGGCACGCCGTACTGGGACTACTTCGACGGTCAGATCGCCTGGCTGGCCCGGCTGGCGGCGGATCCGCGGGAACCGTGGACCAGCAAGGGACTGGTGGTCAAGCCGCTGACCGAGGACGACCTCGATCTGTCGCGGCTCGCGTCGTGATTTCTGCCGGGGATCGGGCGAGTTTGCTCGGTGTGGCCGAGCGGGCGGTCGGGGATGCGGCCGAACTCCTGCGGACGCGACCGCCGGAACGGCTGCGGTTGAAGGGGGATCGCGATCCGGCGTCCGATGTGGACCTCGCGATCGAACGGTCGGTGCGGGCGTACCTGCGGGAACGGACGCCGGACATCGGCTTCCTCGGCGAGGAGGAGGGTGGCGGCGTCCCGGCGGCCGGACCGTGCTGGGTGCTCGACCCGATCGACGGCACGGTGAACTTCCTGCACAGCTACCCGCTCTGCGCGATTGCGCTCGTGCTGATCGACGGCGGCGCGAGCCAGGCCGCCGTGATCGACCTGCCGCTGCTGGGTCTGCGCTACACCGCGGTCGCCGACGGCGGCGCGTACGCGGGGGCCCGGCGGCTGCGTGGCAGCACGACCGGCTCGCTGCGGGAGGCACTCGTCTCGATCGACCAGTACACGTTCGGGCCGGACGCCGAGCGGGTCAACGGCCGTCGGCACGAGCTGGTCGCGGCGCTAGCGGAGCGCGTCCAGCGGGTCCGGATGATCGGCGCGTCCACGATCGACCTGGCCTGGACGGCCGAGGGTCGCCTCGACGCCTGCGTCATGCTCGGCAACAAGCCCTGGGACACCGCGGCCGGTGTGCTGGTCGCCCGGGAGGCCGGTGTCCGCGTCCTCGACCTGGACGGCGCCGACCACTCGCTCGTATCCAGCGGGGTGGTCGCGGTGACGGCCGGGCTGGAAACTGAGCTGATGGCGGTCGTCAGTGGACGGTGAGCGCATCCGGGCGGCTGTTGGTCGGTTGTGCCGGGACTATGCGTATCGGGCCGCGGGGGAGTTGCTGGTCGAGGGGCGGGAGTGGCAGGGGCGGATCGGGGATCGGCCGGGTCCCGAGCTGGTGGCGACGGCCGGGTGGCTGGCGTTGCTGGTGGGGTGCGTCGAGTACGACCTCGGGCTGGCGGAGGCGGCGGAGGCGAGCCGGCGCAAGGCGCTGGCGTGGGGTACCGAGGCCGGCGCCGGCGAGATCGTCGGCTGGGCGTACGAGATGGCGGCCTGGTTCGCGCTCACCCGGGACGATCCCCGCGCCGCGATCGCGGCCGCCGACGGTGGTCTCGCGGTCGCCGGGAACTACAGCGTGGCGGCGCAGCTGGCCGCGCAGAAGGCCCGGGCCTGGGCGAGGCTGGGTGACCGGCGGCAGGTCGGGCTGGCCCTGGAACAGGCCCGGGCGGTGCCGCTGGATATCACCGATCCGGGTAACCATTTCGTCGTCGACCCGGGCAAGATCGGCTTCTTCGCGATGGACTGCTACCGGATCGTCGGCGCGGACGAGCTCGCGGAAGCGTGCGCGCACGAGGTGCTGCGGGCGGGCACCGAGGCAGACGGCCGGGAGCGTTCCCCGATGCGCAACGCCCAGGCCCGGCTCACGCTCGGCATCCTCGCCGCCCGCCGCGGCGACACCGACACGGCGGCCCGGTACGGGGCGCAGGCGCTGACCGGCCCGCGGCAGTCCCGGCCGGAGGTGCGGGCCGGCGGGCGGGAGCTCGGCGGCCTCCTGCGGGACAGCTCGACCCCGGCCGTCCGGCGTTACCTTGCCCTGCTGGAAGAACTGCAGGAGGTGGTTCCGTGAGCGAACCGTGCTGCGAAGTCGTGATCACGGCCGCGGACGCCGACTGGCTGGCCGGCTTCACCGGGCGGCTCGTCGCCGACCGCCTGGCCGCGTGCGGGCACATCGTCCCGGCGATCCGGTCGATCTACCGCTGGGACGGCGCCGTCCAGGACGACCCGGAGGCGCGGGTCATGCTGCACACCCGGCTCTCGCTGGTGCCGGAGATCGTCGCCCGCGCCGACGCCGACCACCCGTACGACGTGCCCTGCGTGCTCGCCCTGCCCGTCAACGCCGGGAATCCGGCCTACCTGGACTGGGTGGTGGCCGAAACCCGGGAGCCGTCCGCGACCGGCGGCGATACCGTCCGGGCGTGACCGACTGGCGGCTGGACGAGACGGCGCACGCGGGACCCGAGCACCTCGACCCGGACTTCGTCGCCGGGTACGACCGGAAGCAGGGCCACCCGTCCCCGCAACCGGACCTGGACGCGCTGCGCGAGCTCGGCGCGCTCGGCCCGACCGTGGTCGACCTCGCCACCGGCACCGGCCGGTTCGCCACGGCGGCCGCACAGTTCGCGGACCGGGTCGTCGCGGTCGACGTGTCCCCGGCGATGCTGGCCCACCTGCGGCCGATCGCCCCGCCGAACGTCGAGCTCGTGCAGTCCGGCTTCCTCAGCTACGAGCACACCGGCGCGCCCGCGGACGCGGTCCACACCCGCAACGCGCTGCACCAGCTGCCCGACTTCTGGAAGGGCGTCGCGCTGTCGCGAATCGCCGGAACCCTCCGCCCGGGCGGGATCCTGCGGCTGCACGACCTGGTCTACGACATCGACCCGTCCGAGGCGGCCGGCGTCTTCCAGGACTGGTTCGACGGTGCCGCGACCGATCCGGCCGAGGGCTACACCGCCGAGGACTACGCGGTCCACATCCGCACCGAGCACAGCACGTACCGGTGGTTGCTGGAGCCGCTGCTGGACCGGGCCGGCTTCGACATCCTCGACGTGGCCTACGACGGACGGCTGTACGGCGCCTACACCTGCCGCCGCCGTCCTTAGTGGACGGTGATTGGACGTTCCGTGCCCCCGTCAAACCCGCCATGCTGGGGGAGTGGTGGACCTGATCCGCAGTGACGAGCTGGCCGGCACGGTGCCCTACGCGTACGCGGCGATCGCGCGCGGGCTCGTCTTCGCCGCCGGTGCCTGCCCGCTCGACGGGTCCGGACAGGTGGTCGGGCCGGGCGACGTGCCGGCCCAGGCCGAGCAGGTCATGGCCAACCTCGTCGCCGCCCTCCGCGCGGCCGGGGCCGAGCTGACCGACGTCACCAAGACCACCGTGTACGTCGCCAGCACCGAGCGGGCCGACCTCGGCGCGGCCTGGGAGGTCGTCCGGCGCTGGTTCGGCGACCACGACGCACCGTCCACTCTGCTCGGCGTGACCGTGCTCGGCTATCCCGGGCAGCTCGTCGAGGTCGAGGCGATCGCCGCGATCTGACCGCTCAGCCGGCCGGCGCGGGGACGAAGCTCGCCGCCGCGAGCGCGAAGATCCGGCTGCTCTCGGCCGTACCCCACTCGCTCGACGGCGTCGACCAGTAGAGCGCGTGCGCGCGGGCGTCGCTGACCCGGATGTTGCGGTCCAGCACGTGCGTGCCGCCGAGGGTGAACTCCCAGTCGGCCGTGCTCCAGCCCGCGCCCGGCCGGTAGTCCGGCACCCGCCGGATCCCGAGCAGCCGGTAGTCGCCCTTGCCCTGCCGGAACGTCCGCTCGTAGTCGATCCAGTTCTGGTACGGATCCGCCAGCGGCGTGTCCGAGGTGTCGACGCGCAGGAAGCGGCCGGAGGCGGGGTCGTCGAAGTCGACCCGGGTGTCGCGGCGGACCGGGCGCCAGCCGGCGGGGACGACGACGGAGAAGCGGTCGCGCGGGTCCGTGTAGCGGGTGAACCCGGCGGGAGCGGCGACGGCGGCGCCGGTGCTCCCCGGGGCGGTGCTCCCCGGGGCGGTCGTCGCCGGGGCGGTCGACGGCGCCGCGGTCGTGGCGGGAGCGGACGTCGCCGTCGCCGTCGCCGACGCCGACGCCGGCTCCGGGCTCGGTGACGCCGGCCTCGAGCTCGCAGGCGCAGCGACCTGGGCGGACCGCCCGGAGAGAGCCCGCGGCAGCAGCACTCCGGCGGCCACGGCCAGCACGAACACGACCAGCCCGGCGATCAGCACCCGCCGCCGGCCCGGCGAGCGCCGCTCCGGTTGCGGAGGCACCTCCGGAGGCGCGTCCGAACGCGCCTCCGGCCGTACGTCCGGCTCCAGACCGGCATCCCGGGACGCGACCGGCTCGGCCCGCGTCGGCACCGCCTCCCCGACCGACGCCGCCGCCTCCCCGACCGAAGCCGGCGTCGGCACCGCCTCCCCGACCGACGCCCGCGGCGCCGGCAGCCCCCGCACGATCCGCTCCAGCAACGCCCGGGTCCGATCGGCGTCCAGCCGATGCAGCGGGTCCTTCACCAGCAGCCCGTCGATCACCGGCTGCAGCGGCCCCGCGTGCACGGCCGGTTCCGGCTCGTCCATGACGATCGCGGCCAGCGTCGGCAGCGGCCCGTTGCGCGCGAACGGCGGCCGCCCCTCGACCGCGTCGTACATCGTCGCGCCCAGCGACCACAGGTCCGGCTCCAGCCCGGTCGGCGTGCGACCGCGGGCCCGTTCGGGGGCGAGGTAGTTCGGGGAGCCGATGAGCATGCCGGTCTGGGTGAGCGTCGCGTCGTCCACGTGCCGGGCGATGCCGAAGTCGGTGAGCACGACCCGGCCCTCGTCGGTGACGAGGATGTTCGCCGGCTTGATGTCGCGGTGCTGCACGCCCGCCGCCTGCGCGGCGACCATCGCGTCCAGCACCCGCAGCGCGATCGCGGCGACCCGGGCCGGCGGCAGCGGCCCGCGCGTCCGGACGATCTCGTCCAGGTTCGGGGCCGGGACGAGCTCCATCACGATCCAGGGCCGGTCGTCCTGCTCGACCACGTCGTAGATCGTGACGATCGCGGTGTTCCGCAGCCGGGCCGCCGCCTGGGCCTCGCGGACCGTGCGGCGGCGCAGCGTCTCGCGGGCCTCGTCGTCCAGCCCGGCCGGCAGCCGGACCTCCTTGATCGCGACCGGCCGGTCGAGCAGCAGGTCGACGGCCCGCCAGACCGAGCCCATGCCGCCGTGGGCGAGCAGCTCGATCAGGCGATACCGCCCGGACAGCACCGATCCGGCCCCGACAGTCGCTGCGCTCATCGATGTCGCCTTACCCGGCCCGGCCCGGTGTGCAACGGTCGGATCGTGCCGACCGTACGGATAGTGCAGCTGGACGCCGCCGCCCTGCGCGCGCTGGCGACCGGGGAACCGCCGGTGACCAGCCCGGTTCCGCTCACCGAGCACCTGATGGGGCCCGAGCACCGGTCGCTCTGGCAGCGGCGCGACCGGCAGGTGACCGGGAACCCGGGCGATGCCGCCTGGGTGACCGGCGTCGTCTGGGATCCCGAGCGCGAGGTCTCGGTGGGCCGGGCCGGGTTCCACGGCCCGCCGGACGAGCGCGGGATGGTCGAGGTCGGGTACGCGATCGACCCCGCGTACCGGCGCCGCGGCTACGGCCGGGCCGTGCTCGCCGCCCTGCTGGAGCGGGCCGCCCGGGAGCCGGCCGTGACCGTGGTCCGGGCCTCGATCAGTCCGGACAACACCGCGTCCCGGGCGCTCGCGGCCGGATTCGGCTTCGAGCCGGTGGGGGAGCAGTGGGACGACGAGGACGGCCTGGAGACCGTCCACGAACGACCCGCCTGACGCGCATCCGGGGCCGGGATGGGATCATCTCGCCCGTGAGTGCCATCTCGGGACCCGTACCGACCGGGCTGCGGCTCGCGTTCGTCGTGCTGACCGTGGCGGCGATCGCCCTCGCCGTGTTCGCGGCGGTCCGCGGCGTCTGGTTCCTCACCGTGATCTGCGGGCTGTTCGCGGTCCTCAACCTCGGCGTGCTGTGGACGACCCGGTCGCGCCGGGCGCCGGCCGCGAGCGCTGACTGACTCGCCGGCGGCGTCCTGGCCGGGCGTCAGCCGCCGGCTGATCCGCCCGACACCAGCTCCGCGAACCGGTCCGCGCCGACGTTCCCGCCGGACAGCGTGACGCCCACCCGCTTGCCCGCGATATCAGGAATGTGTCCACTGAGGACGGCCGCGAGCGCGGTCGCCCCGCTCGGCTCCAGCACCACCTTCATCCGCTCGAAGACCAGCACCATCGTCGCGACGATCTCCTCGTCGGTGACGGTCACGACGTCCTCGACCAGCCGCTGGATGATCGGGAAGGTCAGCTCGCCGGGGGAGGTCGTCTGCTGCCCGTCGGCGATCGTGCGCGGCACCGGGATCGTGACCCGGTGGCCGGCCCGCAGCGACTGCCGGACGTCGTCGCCGGCCTCGGGCTCGACCCCGATGACGCGGGTGTTCCCCAGCGCTGCGGTTGCGGTGGCGCAGCCGGCGATCAGCCCGCCGCCGCCCACACAGACGACCAGCACATCGAGCGGCCCGTCGTCCTCGATCAGCTCCAGCGCCACCGTGCCCTGGCCCGCGATCACGTCGGCATGGTCGTACGGCGGGATCAGCGTGCGGCCGCGCTCGGCAGCCAGGTCGGAGCCGAGGTCCTCGCGGTGCTGGGTGTAGCGGTCGTACCGGACCAGTTCGGCGCCGTACCCGGCCGTCGCCGCGGCCTTGCTCGTGGGCGCGTCGTGCGGCATCACGATCGTCGCCGGGATCCCGTGCAGCTTCGCCGCCAGCGCGATGGCCTGCGCGTGGTTGCCCGAGGAGTACGTCAGCACGCCGCGGGCCCGGGTCTCCGGATCCAGCGCCGCGATCGCGTTGTACGCGCCGCGGAACTTGAACGTGCCCACCCGCTGGAAGCACTCGGCCTTGGCCAGCACGGTCGCGCCGGTCCGTTCGTCCAGGGTCCGGGAGGTCAGCACCGGCGTGCGGTGCGCGACCCCCGTCAGCCGACCCGCCGCCGTCCGTACGTCCTCGATGCTCACCACGGCAGCAGTCTGCCTCAGCGGTCCAGCAGCGCCGCGACCTCCTCCGGCCGGGACACGTGCGGGCAGTGCCCGCCGGGGACCTCGATCGCGTCCGTGTCGAGCCGTTCCGTGGCCACCCGCCGCATCCACTCCGGCGTCAGCGTCCGGTCCTCGACCGGCAGCACGTACGTGCTCGGCGGCAGACCGGTGGTCGGCGCGGTCGCCGCGAACACCGTCCGCGGATTCCAGAGTCGCGTTGTGGACAGTGCCCAGCGCAGCGTCTCCAGATCGCAGTCATGGAAGAGGAAGTACGCCGTCTCGGCCGGTTCCTCCTCCAGGCCGGCGGTCCAGGTCCGCCACTCGGTGCCGAACATGCCCGGGTCGGCGCCGGCCTCGTCCAGCACGCTGCGTCCCGGATCGGGGACGACCGCGGCCAGCCAGGCGATGTGCCGCGCTCCGGTGGCGGCGGCGATCGCCGGCGCCAGCGCTCCGGCGGCGGAGTGCACGACCAGCACCGGCTCGGTCAGCCCGCTCTGCCGGGCCTCCCCGGCGTACTCCGCGGCCGTCCACTCCGGACGGTCGCCCGCCAGGTCGAGCGCGACCGTACGGTGACCGCGGCCGGCGAGCGCCGCCGCCAGCCGGTCGTACCCGCGCGGGGACTGGGTGCTGCCGTGCACGAGCAGGAAATCCATGCCCGTCAGCCTGCTCGACCGTCCCGGGTGGACACCAGGGTTGTTCGCTCAGCGCAGGATGCAGAACTCATTTCCCTCGGGGTCGGCGAGCACCACGAACGGGTCGTCGTCCCGCTGGCCCACGTCGGCCCGCGTCGCCCCGAGCGCGAGCACCCGCTCGACCTCCGCCGCCACGTCGTCGGTCCGCAGGTCCGGGTGCGCGGGGTTCTTGCCCCGCTTCGGCCCGCCGCTCGGCTGCAACCAGACGGTCGGCTCGCCCCCACCCGGCGGGCGCAGGTGTGTGGTGCCGTCCGGATCGGTGTCGATCTCGTACCCGAGCACCGCCGACCAGAACTCCGCCATCCGCCCGACGTCCCGCACGTCGAGCGTCCACTGTGCGAACCTGCTCGTCACCGCTGACACACCTCCACCCGTCCGACCCCGCCCGATCTACCCACTACGCTGGGATCCAGCACACCCGGGGCGGTAGCTCAGCCGGTCAGAGCAGCGGACTCATAATCCGTCGGTCGTGGGTTCGAGCCCCACCCGCCCCACCCAGGTCACGGCCGCGGGTCACCGTCCAACCACCCGTTCGTGGAATCAATCGTGGTGCCGTCCGCCGTCGTTGGTCCGGTGCCCCTCCGGCTGTGTCGTCGCCTTGTCGCCGGTGCCTTCGCGCAAGGCGGCGGGGGAGTGACCTGCCGTCAGGTGCCAAGCTGCGACGGGCGTCTGCCGCCGCCGACCACCCGCGGAGGGTACGAGCAACGGCCCGCCACTGATTTACTCACATGCCGAGAAGAGTGCATTCGCAAAGGCCACAACGCCGGCCGCCACGGCCGGCAGGAGGCAAGCGATCACTCGATGGCCGTATCGGGGACTGTTGCATTGAGCGATCGTTGGTGATCTTCACCGGAGATCTTCCCGCGGATCGCCTGCAGCGCCATCCGATGCTGGTCTTCGGAGCCTCCAAAGGTCCGACGAACGGCTTCGGACTCCGTCTCGCAGACCGGCTGACCGGCTGACCGGTCAAGATCGCGCGGGATCGCTCAATGCACTTAATGCAACAGTCCCGGTTCAGCCGGGTGTAGCTGGCCGCCAGCGCACGGTCGGCGTACGCCCGGGCCGCCGGGTCCCCGCGCGGTCGGCCGCGTCCGCGGCGGCGTGCCAGGTTGTCAGCGAGTGCTGCCACTCCCCGCGGCGGCGGAGGAACTGGCCGAGATCCCAGGCCAGCAGCCAGGTCTGCGCGTCGGTGGCCGGCTCGAAGCAGGCGAGCAGCACGGCGTGCTCGGCGGTCAGCCAGCCGACCGCGGCCCGCTCGTCGACCAGCTCCACCGGTTCCGCCGGCCCGGGAACCAGGACCGTCGGCGGGACCCGCCCGGGATAGAGCAGCTCGGCGGCGGCGTGCGCGGTCCGTACGTAGTGGTCGAGGACCCGGGCGAGCGCGGCCCGCCGTTCGGGCTCCGGGTCGACGGAGCGGGCGGTGTCGGCCGCGTACGCGCGCAGCACGTCGTGGCAGGAGTACCGGCCGGGGACGTGCTCGGTCAGCAGGTTGCTGCGGCTCAACTCGGCCAGCGCCGACCGGACCGCGGGCAGCGGCAGGCCAGCCGAGCCGCGGCGGCGACCGCGACGTCCGGGCCTGGATGCACGCCGACCAGCCGGAACAGCCGGGGCGCCGGCCTGCTGAGGGCCGCGTACAACCAGGAGAAGACCGCGCGGACCCGGGCGGCGTCCTCACCGGCGTCGAGGGCGTCCAGCCGGTCCTCGGCCAGGGCCAGGTCGGTCGCCACCGCGGCGAGGCTGAAGCCGGGCCTGGTGGCGGTCCGGGCGGCGGCGATCGTCAGCGCGAGCGGCACCCGGGCGCACCGCTCGAGGATGTCGTCGACGGCCGCGGGCTCGGCCGCCACCCGGGCGAGACCGAGCCGGCGGGCGAGCAGGCTCCCGGGCCTCCACAGTGGACAGCAGGTCCAGCGGGACCGGGCGGGCGCCGTCGGTGGCGACCAGAGCGGTGAGCTGGTTGCGGCTGGTCACCACGACGACCGCCGTCGGCGAACCGGGCAGCAGCGGCCGGACCTGCTCGGCGTCGCGGGCGTTGTCGAGCACGATCAGGACGCGGCGGCCGTGCAGGGTGTTGCGGTAGAGCGCGGCCCGGGCGTACGTGCCGGCCGGGACGGTCGCGGTCGGTACACCGAGGCCGTCGAGGAATCCGCGCAGGACGTCGGCCGGCTCGGCGGGCCGGCCCGGGAGCCGCGTGCGAACAGCAGGCGGTCTCCGCCGAGCCGCAGCTCGACCCGGTCGTCCAGGCGGCCGAGTACTCGCCGACGAATCGGGCGAGCGCGGGCCGATCGGCGGCGATCGGCGCGCCGGCGGCCGGCGGTCCGGCCCGGGCCAGTCCGCCCGCGCCCCGCGACGTGGTCGACGAACTGGCGCGTGAGCGCAGTCGGCAGCGAGTGGTCGAAGGAGTTGGTGAGCACCACCACCCCGACGGACAGCTCGGGGATCCAGCACAGCTGGGTCTGGAAGCCGAAGCCGGATCCGCCGTGGTGCAGGACGGGCACTCCGGGCGGCTACGTCGAGGTATACGCCGAGCCCGTAGCCGCGCCGCTGACCCGGCTCGGCGTACGGCAACCGGTACTGCTCGGCGATCAGCTCGGGCGCGAGCAGCGGGGCCCCGGACCGCAGGTGCAGTCCCAGGAAGCGCAGGGCGTCGGCCACGCTGGTGTAGAGGCCGGAGATCCTCGTCGGTCATTTCGCGGCGCTCCCGTCGACTTACGATGACCGGAAGTGCCATTGTCCCGTCCCGTCGGATTCGGCGCCGGCGGGGCGGGGGGTGGTCGGACGCCTCGGTGCGCGCGGAAGCGCGGGGAAGGCGGGACTCCAGCCGTGACAGGCGAGTCAGTGCTCAGGCGCGCTCTGCAGGTGCTCGCCTGCTTCGACGCCGACCACGTCACTTTGAGCCTCGCCGAGCTGACCGAGCGCGCCGGCCTGCCGCAGAGCACCGCGTACCGGCACGTGCTGGACCTGGTCGCGTGGGGGGCGCTGACCCGGGTGCCCGGCGGCTACCAGGTCGGTGACCGGCTGGCCGAGCTCGCCCGCTGCCGGCCGAGCCACCAGAGCCTGCGTGAGCTGGCCCGACCGCACCTGGAGGACCTGTTCGAGGCCGGCCGGCACCACGTCCAGCTCGCGGTGCGGGACGGCGCCGACGCGGTCTACGTCGACTTCCTCCCCGCCCGCAACACCGTCGCCGTACGGACCCGGGTCGGTGGCCGGCTGCCGCTCGCCGCCACCGGGGTAGGCCTCGTGCTGCTCGCCTTCCTGCCCGAGCGCGAGATCGACGAAGTGCTGGCCCGGCCGGTGGCCACGTTCACGCCGAAAACGCTGGTCTCGCCGTACGAGATCCGGCGGCTGCTCGGGGAGGTGCGCCGCTCCGGGGTCGCGATCAGCGACGGCCAGATCACCGCGGACGCCTACTCGGTGGCGGCGCCGGTACGGGACCGGCACGGGGCCGTGGTCGCCGCGGTCTCGGTGGTGGTGCCGGCGAACCTCCCCCACCGGGGCACCTGGATCCCGGCCGTCCGGATGGCCGCCCGGGCGGTGAGCCGGGAGTTGGCCGAGCACTCGACCGATCAGCTGTACTCCCGTTGAGCGGGAGTGGCGGTCACGAAACCGTCACCAGCCGTTGACCGGTTAGCAACGGGCCTCCCATAGTCCGCGCCAGGCGGACTGCGCACGACCGTTCGGATGGTGCACACGGAGGTGGCGATGATCGCGACCACGCCGCTGCTCGCACTGCACGACGTCAGCCTGGTCTTCGGCGGCGTGCACGCCCTGCGCGACGTGTCCTTCGCGGTCGCGGACGGCACGATCTGCGGGCTGGTCGGGCCGAACGGGGCCGGCAAGACGTCGCTGTTCAACTGCATCTGCGGCTTCTACCTGCCGACCGCGGGCCGGATCGAGCTCCGCGGCCGGCCCATCACCCGGCGGGCGCCGCACTCGCTGGCCGCCCTCGGCATCGCCCGTACGTTCCAGCACCCGGTGCTGCAGCGCGACCGTACGGTGCTCGACAACGTCCTCGTCGGCGGGCACAGCACGGTCGCCGCCGGCCCGGTCCGGTACGCGCTGCGCCTCGGCGTCCGCCGGGCCGAACGCGACCTGGCCGACCGGGCCCGCGAACTGCTGGGCTACCTGGGCATCGACGGGCTGGCCGCCCTCCCGGCCGGGCGGCTGTCGTACGGCCAGCAGAAGCGGGTGGAGCTGGCCCGCGCTCTGATGTCCCGGCCGGCGCTGCTGCTGCTGGACGAGCTGGCCTCCGGGCTCACCCACTCCGAGGTGCTGGACCTGGCCGAGCAGATCCGGCGGATCCGCGCTGACCGGGACGTCAGCATCGTGCTGGTGGAGCACCACATGGGCATGGTCGCCGCGGTCACCGACACCGTCGTGGCGCTGGTCCAGGGCGAGAAGGTGGCCGAGGGCAGTGCGGCCGAGGTGCAGCGGCATCCGGTCGTGGTCGAGGCCTACCTCGGCGGGGGAGCGGCCGCGTGACCGCGATCCTGGAGGTCGAGGGGCTGGTCGCCGGGTACGGCGAGGGCGAGGTCCTGCACGGCCTGGACCTGACCGTCGCCGACGGCGGCACCACCGCGCTGCTGGGCGCCAACGGGTCGGGCAAGACGACGACCCTGCGCGCGATCACCGGCATGATCGCCCGCCGCGGCACCGTCCGGTTCGCGGGCCGGGACATCGGCACCCGGTCCGCCGACGCGATCGCCCGGCTCGGCGTCGCCCACGTGCCGCAGGGCCGGGGCACCTTCACCCGCCTGTCCGTACGGGACAACCTGATGGTCGGCGCGCTGCGCCGGCGCGACCGCACGGCCGTCCGGACCGACCTGCGCCGCTGCCTGGACCTGTTCCCGGCGCTGGAGCGCCGCGCCGGAGGCCAGGCCGGTACCCTGTCCGGCGGCGAGCAGCAGATGCTCGCGGTCGCCCGCGCGGTGCTGACCCGGCCCCGGCTGATGCTGCTGGACGAGCCGTCGCTGGGTCTGGCCCCGGCGGTCACCGCCCAGCTGTTCGCGGTGCTCCCGGAGCTGCGCGACAGCTGGGGGATCTCGGTGCTGATCGTCGAACAGAACGCCACCCTCGCGCTGGGCCTGGCCGACCACGCCGTGGTCCTGGAGAACGGCGCCGTGGTGCTGTCCGGACCGGCCGCCGAGATCGCCGGGCACGCCGACGTCCGTCGCGCCTACCTGGGCACCTGACGTGCGGGTCCTCCAGCAGGTCGTCGACGGCATCACGTCCGGCTCGATCTACGGCGCGCTGGCGCTGGCCCTCGTGCTGGCCTACCGCGCCACCGGGCTGGTCAACTTCGCCCAGGGGCAACTGGCGACGCTGTCGGCGTACCTGGCCTTCTCCGCGGCCCGGGCGGGCGTGCCGGTGCTGCTCGCGATCGTGCTCGCCACCGTCGCCTCGGCCCTGCTCGGCGCCGCCCTGGAGCGCGGGCTGATCCGCCGCTTCGAGGGCGGCGACCAGCTGATCACGATCGTGGCCACGGTGGCCGTGCTGACCTGCGTCAACGGCGTCGTCAGCTGGATCTGGGGCGCCGACCTGAAGTCCTCGCCGGCGCTGTTCCCGCGGCGCGACCTGGCCGCGGGCGCGCTGCGGTTCACCGTCGCCGACGTCGGCGCCGTGGCCGTGCTGATCGCGGTGATCGCCGTGCTCACCGTCCTGTTCCGGTTCACCCGGCTCGGCCTGGCCCTGCGCGCGGTGGCGGACAACCCGGAGTCCAGCGCCCAGAGCGGCCTGCCGGTCAGCCGGCTGCTGATGGCGGGCTGGGGGCTGGCCGCGCTGATCGGCTCGATCGCCGGCTGCCTGGTCGCGCCGGCGATCTCGCTGCAGCCGAACATGATGGACGCGGTCCTGGTCTACGCCCTGGCTGCGGCCGTGCTCGGCGGCCTCGACAGCCCGCTGGGGGCGGTGGTCGCGGCCTGGATCATCGGCATCGTCCAGAACCTGGCCGGCACGTACGTCGACGTCATCGGTACGGACCTGCAGATCGTGGTGCCGCTGGCGCTGATGGCGGTGGTACTGCTGCTGCGGCCGCAGGGCCTGTTCGGGCGGCGCGAGGTGAGCCGGGTATGAGGCGCCCGCTGGCCTGGGCCCTGGGCGTCGCCGCGCTGGTCGTGCTGCTGGTCCTGCCGCTGTCGGCCCGGCCGTACGTCAACCTGCAGCTCACCCTCATCGCGACGTACGCCATCGCCATCCGCGGGCTGGACGTGCTGGCCGGGCACGCCGGGCAGGCGTCGCTGGGGCAGAGCGCGTTCTTCGGGCTGGGCGCCTACACCGCGGCCTACGCGTACGGGCACGACTGGCCGATCGTGGCGAGCCTGGCCGTCACGCTCGCGCTGGCCGGCGCGGTCGGGGCGGTGATCGCGGTGCCCGCGGTCCGGGTCCGCGGCTTCGCCTTCGGCATCATCACCCTGACCCTGCCGGTGGTCGCCGTCCCGCTGGCCACCCGGCTCAGCGACCTGACCGGCGGCTCCCAGGGCCAGGTCGTCACGGCCGGGGACGCGCCGGGCTGGACCGGGCTGGCCGACGACCAGTGGCACTACTACGTCGTGCTCGCCGCCGCCGCGACCACCTTCCTGCTGGTGCAGAACCTGCTGCGCGGGCGGGTCGGCCGGGCGCTGGACCTGCTCCGTACGGACGAGACGGTGGCGACCTCGACCGGCATCCCGGTCCGCCGGTACAAGGTGCTGGCGTTCACCGTCGCGGCCCTGTGCGGCGCGCTGGCCGGCTGGCTCTACCTCATCCCGGTCCAGTTCATCTCGCCCGACGCCCTGCGCCTGGACCTGTCGGTGTCGCTGCTGGTCGCGGCCGTCATCGGCGGGCTGCGCAGCCCGGTCGGCGCGGTCATCGGCGCCGCCTTCTACGTCCTGGTCCCCAACCTGACCGACAAGATCAGCCCGGGGCGCTCGTACCTGGTCTCCGGGGTCGTGCTGCTGCTCGTCCTGCTCTTCTTCCGCACCGGCGTCTCCGGCGGCCTGTCCGCGCTGGTACGCCGCGTCGCCGCGCGCTGGCGACCCCCGCCGTCCGACCGGGCGGACCCGACCGCCGCATCGTCTTCGCGCCGCCGCATCGGGCGCCAGACCCCAAGGAGAAGTCATGCGACCACGAGGTAAGGCCGTCCGCGTGCTCGGCGCGACGGCAGCCGTCGCGCTGCTGCTGAGCGCCTGCGGCCGATCCGACTCCGACGGCGGTGGGGGCGACTCGGCCGCGGCGGTGGGCATCACCGACAGCGAGATCGTGATCGGCTCCAGCTATCCGCTGTCCGGGCCGCTGGGCGCGAACGGGATCGCCGCCCAGGGCGCGGCCAGCTCGTACTTCGACTCGGTCAACGCGGCCGGCGGGGTGAAGATGGCCGACGGCAAGACCCGCAAGATCAAGTTCGTCTTCTACGACGACGGCTACAACCCGGCCAAGGCCGTCCAGAACTACTCCAAGCTCGTCGACTCCGACAAGGTCTTCGCCCTCTTCCAGACCTTCGGCACGGCCCCGAACATCGCCATCCAGAAGAAGGCCAACGCCGACGGCGTGCCGCAGGTCTTCGTGCACGCCGGGGACGCGCTGTTCAGCAACGCCCGGGACCAGAGCAAGTGGACGATCGGGTGGCAGCCGACGTACGAGTCGGAAGGGGTCGCGTACGGCAAGTACCTGGCCTCGCAGCAGAAGCCGCTGACCGTGGCCGTGCTGCGCCAGGCCGACACCCTGGGCGAGGTGTTCCTGCAGGGCATGCAGGAGGGAATCAAGGGCTCCCAGGTCACGGTGACGAAGGTGACCACCTACACGCCGACCGACTCCGACGTGAACAGCCAGATCTCCCAGCTGGCGGCGACGAAGGCGGACGCGCTGTTCATGGCCGTCGCGCTGCCGCCGCTGATGATCAGCGGCATCAACCACGCGTTCACGCTGGGCTGGAAGCCGACCATCTTCATGGCCAGCATGAGCTCCTCGATCAGCCAGGTCGTCGCGCCCGGGAAGCTGGCGAGCTACCCGAATCTCTACACCGCCTCCTTCGTCAAGGCCCCCGACGACCCGCAGTGGGCGAGCGACCCGGCCGTGTCGCAGATGAAGACGCAGATGAAGCAGTACGCCCCGGACGCCAACCCGGCGATCACCAACGCCCAGTGGGGCTACAGCGCCGCCACGGGCCTGGTCGAGGCGCTGAAGACGATGAAGGGGACCAGCCGGCAGGGGTTGATGGACGCGATCAACGCGCTGAAGAACACCCAGGTCGGGATCCTGCTGCCCGGGACCACCGTGGACGGGACCGACCAGCAGAACCCGCCGGTGCACGGCATCGAGGTGGAGCACTACACGAACGGGTCCTGGACGGTCCTGAAGTCGTAGCGGCTGCCGGCCGGCGGGGTGCGCCCCCGCCGGCCCTGCTCGAAGGCGAGGGCGGCGACGTGGTGGACCGTGAGGGAGCCAACCCGGACTTCGTCCAGTCGCTGGCGCGCGGGCTGGCGGTGATCCGCGCGTTCGACGACCGGAACCGGGCTCTGACCGTGAGCGACGCGGCCCGGCGGACCGGCCTGACCCGGGCGACCGCCCGGCGGCTGCTGCTCACGCTGGCCGAGCTCGGCTACACCGCCACCGACGGGCGGGTGTTCACCCTGCGCCCGCGGGTGCTGGAGCTCGGCTACGCCTACCTGTCCAGCGCCGGGCTGGCCGAGACCGCCCACCCGCACCTCGAGCGGCTGGTCGCGGCGGTGCACGAGTCGTCCTCGCTCTCGGTGCTGGACGACACCGAGATCACCTACGTCGCCCGGGTGTCGACCCGGCGGATCATGACCGTGGACATCGACGTCGGCGCCCGCTTTCCGGCGTACTGCACGTCGATGGGTCGGGTGTTGCTGGCCGGCCAGCCGGAGCGGTGGCTGGAGGACTACTACGCGCGGGTCACGCTGCGGCCGCTGACGGCCCGGACCGTCACCGACGTCGCCGCGCTGCGGGCCCTGGTCGGGCGCGCGGCGCGGGACGGGTGGGCGATCGTGGACCAGGAGCTCGAGCTCGGGCTGCGCTCGATCGCCGTCCCGATCCGGGACCGGGCCGGGGCGGTCGTGGCCGCGCTCAACGTGTCCGTGCACACCAGCCGCGGCGAGGTGGAGGAGGCGCGGGCGGAGCTGCTCGGACCGCTGCTGGCGACGGCGAGCGCGATCGAGTGCGACCTGACCACGGCCGCGCGCTCCCGGCTGACCTCAGTCCTGCCCTAGCTGGCCGCGCGCGCCCACCTCGTACGCCTCCCGGACCCAGCCGGCGAACCCGGCGTCCAGCGGCACTGTTGAATCGAGCCGTCGCCGGTGATCTTGACAGGAGATCCAACACGCCGGCTGGACCGAAAATCCTACGGTCAAGATCGGATGCGATGGCTCAATGCAACAGTCCCGGCGGACGGAGGCTCGAGAATTCGGCTGGGCCGCAGTTCTGGTCGAGGGCCCTGTGCTTCTCGCGATCTTGCCTCTGGTAGGTGTGGGTGATGGCCGGTGTGGCGGGAACCGCGGGGGGTCTGCGGGGCTGCCCCGGGTTCGGACCCTTCTGGGCTGCGGCCACCGTCTCGTCGTTCGGCACCTACGTCACGACGCTGGCCATCCAGGTGCTCGTCGTGCTCACGTTGGGCGGCGGAGCGGCCGAGGTGGGTCTGGTCAATGCGGCGCGGTGGCTGCCGTACCTGCTCTTCGGCGTGGTCGCAGGGGTGTTCGTCGATCGGGCCCGGCGGCGGCCGATCCTGGTGACCACGGACCTGGTGCGCGGCGTCCTGCTCGTCGCCATTCCGACGCTGGCGGTGACGCAGCACCTGTCGCTCGTCGTCCTGGTGACGTTCATGGCCATCTTCGGGTTGGCGTCGCTGGCCAACGACGCCGCCTCGCAGTCGTTCCTCCCTCGGCTCGTGCCGCCGCCGCTCCTCACCCAGGCCAACGCCAGGCTCGACCAGAGCGACGCCGTCGCGCAGACCTCGGGCCCGGCGCTCGCCGGTGGACTGGTCTCGCTGCTGACCGCGCCGTGGGCGGTCCTGGTCGACGCGGCCAGCTATCTCGCCTCCGGCCTGCTGCTGTTGCGGGTGCCGGTCACCGAGCCGCCGTCGCGGCGATTCTCGCTGCGCGGTGTCCGCGGTGAAGCGGTCGAAGGGCTTCGGTGGCTGTACCGCCACCGGACGCTCGGCCCGTACGCGCTGAGCGCGCACGGCTGGTTCCTGGTCAACGCGGTCGCCGGTGCGACGCTGCCGCTGTTCGCGCTCCGGACGCTCGACCTGAGCCCGTTCGGGTTCGGTCTGGCCCTCGCCGCAGGGGGTGCCGGCGGACTGCTCGGCGCGCTGAGCGCCACGGCTCTGGGCGCGCGGTTCGGTGCCGGGCGCATCGTCATCGCGAGCATCGTCGGCAACGGGATGGCGTGGGCGGTCATCGCCTCGGGCGGGCCCGGCGGGGGCGGTTGGGTCGTCTTCGGCGTCGGAGAGTTCCTGCTCGGGGTGACGATGGGCACGGCCAACGCCAACGAGATGGGCTACGGACAGTCGATCACCCCCGATCACCTGCAGGGGCGGTCAAACGCCACGAGGCGGTCGATCAACCGGGCGATGATCGTCATCGGAGCACCCCTGGGCGGCGTGCTCGCCGACGCGGTGGGTTACCGCCCCGTGCTGTACGCAGCCGCCGTGGGCTTCGGTCTGGTGTCGGCCAGCCTGGCCCTGAGCCCGTACCGGCACGCCCGCCTCGAGGACACAGCACCCGCGACCGGGTAGGCGACGGCCCCACCGGACCTGCCGTGCAGCGGCCCTACCGGATCTGCCGCCCTGCGCGCGGGACACGCGACTCTGCCGCTGGTCGCGTTCGGCGCGACGGTTAACTCGGGCGCGATGAGGTTGCCGAGGCGGTGCGGGTGGCCTCAATGAGGGTGGGGTCGGGGTCCGGGTCGGTGAACCGGGTGGCGGGATCGGGGTGGACGGCGAGGATCAGCGTGCCGTACGCGGTGATGGTCCAGCCGGGCGGTACCCGACCGGCCTCGTCGGTGGGCAGCACGACCGCGCCCAGGGCGGCGGGCAGGCCGTGCTCCTCCCGGTCGCGCTCGGCGAGCCCGGCGAGCCCGCCGAGCTCGGTCAGTGTGGCGTCGCAGGTGTGGGCCGCCGTGTCTCCGCCTCGCTTGACGAACCCGCGTACGGCCCAGGGCGCGCGGGCCAGCGGTTCGGTGACCGCGGCGAGCGACGCCCGCCAGTCGAAGGCGTCTGGGGTCGTCGCGCCGGCGCTGAACGACACGTGCGCCCGGCCCACGGACAGCTCGGCCTGCCGGTACGTCGCCCCCGACTGGGTGTAGAGCGAGCTGGACAGGGCTTTGATGCCGTACGGGGTCCAGCGGCGGGTGGCGAGCTCGAGCATCGGGCCCATCCGGTCTCCGGAGACCCAAGGCCACGAGCGTCCCGACGTCCAAGGCGCGTATCCGGCGTACTTCCTGGACTGCCGGCTCGCGATTCCCGGCACCCGGATCCATGTGCCACTTGTCGGCGAAGAAGGCCGGTCCCTCCTGGGTCGGGGTCACCCCGTAGTGGAAGTGCATGTAGTCGCCGGGTCGTCGTCCAGGTGCGGACCCTTGGCTTCGGCAGCGAGCGCGGCGATGGTGCGCGTCATCGCCTCCTCGATCGGGGCGCCGGTCCGGATGAGGAACGTGGTCTCGGGTGACTCGTCCGCCAGCTCGTCCGACGCCGACTGCCCTATCCGCGCCATGACGTTCCTCTCAGCCCACCGCCGGATCTTGAGCAGCAGACCGTACGCCAGCGTTCGAACTGGCCATATCCGTCCATGCCGCGCTGCGCGCGGGACGCGCGACCGTGCCGCGAGTTGCTCGGGTGGAGTCGGAGGGCTGGAACGATCAGGCTGTTGGTTGTTCCCGAGAGGCGTGGCGGACGGCCTCTTTGAGGTTGTCGTAGGCCGTTTCGACGGGGTCGGCGGACTTGGTCATCTCCGTACGGTTGATCGGTGGTCGCCGGTGGATACGGTGAGCACCGCGGGGTCGCCGAGGACTACGGCCTCGACTTCGGGAATCCTTTCCGCCTGGCGCGGCAGATCATCGAGGGCTGCGAGCTGCCGGTCGGTCCCATGTCGGTCAGCCCACCACCACTCGCTTGCTGCGCTCGGCCTTCCGTGGTCCGGACCCGGCCCCGGCAATCCGGGAGGCGGCTCTGCGCCAGGCCCGGCGATGGTGTCGACCGGCGCGGCCCGTCGGCTCCTCCCCGTGGGGAAGAGCCGGCGGGACGGGGGTCCGTCAGCTTCCGCTCGACACGACATTCACGCTGCCCGAGGCGATGGCCTGGGTGCCGATCCAGTACGCGATGATCGAGTCCGGACCCGGGTCGTTCATCACGATCTTGTTGCCGGTGATCGTGTCGTTCGGGTCGCCGCTGGCCAGCCCGATGTACGCGCTGACGTCGCCGAGCGAGTTGCCGTCGAAGTCCTTGCCGGTCACCGTGACGGTCAGCGGGGTGCCGGCCGTCCACTGGGTGGGCAGTGCGGGGGAGAACTGGATGGTGAAGCCGCTCAGCCACTCGACGACGATCGAGCCGTCGCCGGTGGACGGTGCGGTCTTGATCATCGGGCCGTACACGGCGGACGAGAGCATGGAGCCGCCCGCGCCGCCGCCCCCGCCGCCGCTGCCGGTGCCACCCGACCCGGCGGAGCCGCCGCCGCCGCCGTTCACGCCGCCCCCGCCGCCGCCGCCGGCCCCGTTGGCGCCGCCGGAGTACTTCGACGGGCTGCCGTTGTCGCCGGTCCCGCCGGCGGTGCCGGGCAGCTCGGCTCCGGGGCCGCCGGCCGGGCCGCCCTTGGAGGTGTAGAACTCGCCGTGGCTGCCGGCGCCGGCCGGCTGCCCGCCGTTGCCGCCGCCGCCACCGGCGACGTCGTCGCCGTCGGTTCCGGAGCCGAAGCCCCACGCGCCGGTGCCGCCGCCGCCGCCCGCGACCGCGACCGTGGTCCCGCTCACGGCGACCGTGCTGGCGGCGCCACCCCCGCCGGCGGGGCCGTTCGGACCGGCGGCGGTCCCCGAGCTGCCGCCGCCGTACGAGCCGCCCTGACCGCCCTGGCCGCTGCCCGTGCCGCCGTAGGCGCCCTGCTGGCCGACGGAGATCGTGACGGTCTGGCCCTGGGCGACGAGCGCGTAGCCGGAGACCTGGGCGCCCTTGCCGCCGGGCGCCGACCCGTTCTGGGCCGCCGCAGTGCCGCCGGCGCCGCCGGTCGCGACGAAACTGACCGCCTGCGCGCCGGCCGGGACGCTGAGTTGCACCGGCTGCCCATCGGTGTAGCCGTAGGTCGTCATCGGCGGCAGGTCGCCCACCGGACGGCCCGTGTCCAGCTCGTCGCGCTGGGCGGCGTCGCTGCCGCCCGCGGGCAGTGCCGCCGCCACTGCGGCGACGGCGACGACCGCCGCCGCCGCACCCACTATCCGCGTCCGCCGGGACCGGGTGAGCGCGCTGATCCGTGAGCCGATCGGGGAATTCATCGTGACCTCGCTATCGGGAGAGGAGCGCGACCTCGTCGCCGCGCGTCGCCCCGTGAGCGTCGCGGGGGGCGATGAAAGCGCCGTTCGACGCCGGTTCAACCGCGTTCGACTGCGTTCGACCGGGGCGCACCGCGCGCGACGCGGGCGCGCTACCCCGGGTCTTGTCAGACGGAACTGCTCTTGGCGGCCTGACCGTCGTCACCGACGCCGTTGTCGCAGTGGAGGGCCGTCCGGGAATCGCCGAAACACCATTGCGTCAGTGGTCACCAGTGGCGGCGCACGGTGGCCTTGGCGCCGGTCACCGGGCTCGCCGCCGGCACGTCGTCGGCCACGACCGCGCCGGCGGCGATCACGGCGTCGCGGCCGATGCTGACGCCGGGCAGGATCGTCGCGCCCGCGCCGATCCACACGTTCTCGGCCACGTCGATGGATGCGCCGGTGAGGT
>DASYKU010000104.1 GCA_035995165.1 Mycobacteriales bacterium | reverse complement strand
TCCCGCCCCTACAACCCCCGGGGAATGTGAAACGGGAGTCAGGTGCGGGTCGGGATCGGGGGCGGCCTGCGGAGGGGTGCTCCCCGCCTTCGCCGTGGTGCTGACCGAAAGCCGCTCAACGAGCGTGCTGACGTTCTGCAGCGCGGCTACCGGAGCGGACTCCCCTCCGCAGGCCGCATACAAGAGCCCACACGTGCTCGCTCCGCTTCACCTTCCAGGGGTTGTAGGGGCGGGACGCCCATGCCGGGTCCAGGGCGGAGCCCTGACGGGGTCGAGAGGGGCGGAGCCCCCGGAAAGCCCGTCGCAGGCCCGCGCCGGGCCGACCGAACCCGGGGACGCCCCCGCCGCGGACGAGAGACAACAACGGGTCCCGGGAACGGCCCCGTCGCAGAACGGGACACGACACAAGCCGGGAACGCCTGTCGTACGAGACGACCGCGAAGCATCAGGAGCGCCCGTCGCAGACGGGGAGACGAGCGCGAAAGATCAGGAGACGAGACCGCGGCGGAAGCCGTGGGCGACCGCCTGGGCGCGATCGTTCACACCCAACTTGCGGAAGAGCCGGCGTGCGTGCGTCTTGACCGTGTCCTCGGAGAGGAACAGCTCCCGCCCGATCTCGCCGTTGCTCTTGCCCTCGGTCATGCCGACGAGCACCTGGAGCTCGCGCGCGGTCAACCGCACGTCGGTGTCCTGACGAGCCGGCCGCGGGCCGGCGAGCTCGACACCGGCCAGCGCATGCGCCAGCGCCGCGCAGACCTCCGCGTGGGACGCGTCCCACCGCAGGTACCCCCGCGCCCCGCACGCGACGGCGGCGACGATGTTGGCCGTGTCGTCGGCGGCGCCGAAGACGAGCACACACGCCCGCGGGTGCCGGGAGACGAGTCGACGGGTCAGCACGATCCCGGTGTCGACGGCGCGCTGTGTCCCGACCAGGACCACATCGGGCCGCTCTCGCGGGAACCGCTCCAGCATGTCGTCGCCGCTGGCGACGGTGTCGACACGGTCGACGCCGGGTACGACCGACATGAACTGCGCGAGACCGTCTCGGACACCCCGTCGCTCGTCACAGATGAGCACGCTGGTCACCGGAAATCCTCCTCAGCGCAGGCCGCGTCAGGTCGTGCATCACCCCCCGTGATGTGGAACGCCCCCGTGACTGTAGACCGTCCGGGTGACGTTGTGGAAAGCCCGGGCCGGGACAGTTGCGCTGTCCGGGACGGGAGACGAGCGCGCGGTCCGTCAGGCAGCCTAGCCGTAACTGCCCTCGGTGGCGGGTTTCTGAATGATGCTTTGCGCCGAACGACCCCGCTGCCGTTCGCGCTCGGCCGTATCCGGGGCGTGGACCTGCACGATCTCCGCCAGCACCGTACGGGCGGGGCTCACCAGCGGGATCAGGCCCAAGCGGTCCGCTCCGGCGGCGGCTTTCCGGAGTAATCGCGCGGCCGGTCGGGACCTGCCCGCGGCGTACAGGGCGACGCCGAGGACGAGCCGAGATTTCACGGCGTGTCGACACGCCGTGGCGCCGCGTGAAATTCCCTCGGCGCGTCGTCCGGCGGCGACGGCCGTGGGGAAGTCGCCGGCGAGCAGTGCGGCTTCTGCGGTCACCCAGCCAAGTCTGACCTTTTCTCGCCACGCAACGTCACGGGAGTTCACCCAGTAGGTGGCGACCGCCAGTCTCCCCCGAACGAGGTCCAGGTCGTGCCGGCCGATCGCGTCGGCGACCAGCCCGGTCAGCGCGTCGGCCCGGTCCGAGAAGCCGGTCGCGGTCGCCAGCGCCAGCTGATCCAGCGGCTCGGCCAGATCGTGCCGCCCCACCTGCCGCCGATGGGAGGCCAGGCAACTCGCCGCCGGGGAGCCCGCCGGCTCCCCTGCGGGCGCGAGCCACCCTTCGGCGGCGGCGTAGCGGCCGGTGGCGCCGAGACACACGCCGGCCAGCCAGCGGATCCGGTCCGGCACCGGCCCGTCCGGGTCCAGGGCGGCCAGGATCGGCAGGGCCTCGTCCGGGTGCCCGTGGAACGCCGCCCGCTCCAGCGCGTCCACTCAGCCGCCGACGGCCCGGGTGACCAGGGTGACCGCGTCGGCCAGGTCCGGCGCGTACGTGACCCGGGCCGGCAGCCGGCGGCCGCGCCAGCCCGCACCCCCGGCCAGCACCACCACCGGCGGCCGCAGCAGCGGCAACCCCTCCAGCACCCGGACGTCGGCGTGCCGGGCGAGCTGGGCCCAGATGAACAGCACCGCCGGTCCGGTACGCCGGACCGCGGCCGCCAGCGCCGGCGCCGGCAGCCCGCCGCCGAGCATCCGAACCCCGATCCGCTGCTCGGCCAGCGCGGCCGCGAGCGCGGACAGCGGCAGGCTGTGCTGCTCGTCCGGCGCGCAGGCCACCAGCACCGGGCGCCCGTTGCGGGGCTCGGGCGCGACGCTGACCGCCCGCAGGGCGGCCCCCGCGGTCTCGGCCAGCAGGTGCTCGACCTCGATGCCCTCGCCGGTGGCGGCCCAGCGCTCGCCGACGGCGACCAGCACCGGGGTCAGCAGCTCGGTCCAGGTCGGGATGACGCCGTGCTCGGCCAGCGCCCGCTCCAGCGCGGCCCGGACGGTCCCGGAGTCCAGCGCCATCGCCGCCCGCGCGAGCCCGCGCACCTCGGCGGTGCCGCCGGGCAGTGCCAGCACGCGCCCGCCGGGGCCGCCCGCGGGCCGGGTGTCGACCGGCGGGTCCAGGACGCCCAGGCGGCCGGAGGGACCCGGGGGCGGGCTGTCCTGGTCGTCCCGCGGCGCGGGCACGGTCTCGACCGCGAGCCGGGCCGCGTCCGCCGGCGGGACGCCGTCCAGGACGAGCCGCCGCATGGCCTCCAGCCGGGCGATGTCCGAGCGCGAGTAGCGCCGGTGTGCGCCGGCCGAGTGCAGGGTAGGCCCGAGCCCGTACCGCCGGTCCCAGGTCCGCAGCGTCGCGGGCGCGACCCCGAGCCTCCGGGCCACCGCCGCAACGGTGAGTCTGGCCTCGGGGGGGTCCGGAGCCAGGTCCGTACCGGGTTCGCCTGGCACCGGCCCATCATCGGCGGCACTGGCTCGGCTCGGCAACTCGTAGCTCCTGAGGGTTGAACAACTTATGGCGCGGTTGTACGGTCGATCGCGACGGGGACTTTCTACCCGCATCGAGGCGCGGAGGGACTGATATGGCCGATATCCGAAGACTGCCGGGTCCGAACGCGGACCTGTGGCAGTGGCAGCTCAAGGGCGCCTGCCGGGGGCAGGACAGCAACTTGTTCTTCCATCCGGAGGGGGAGCGGGGTCCGTCCCGGGCCGCCCGCGAGGAGGCGGCCAAGCAGGTCTGCGCGCGCTGCCCGGTGGTCGACCCGTGCCGGGCGCACGCCCTGGCGACCCGCGAGCCCTACGGCGTCTGGGGTGGCATGTCGGAGTCCGAGCGCGACGAGGTCGTCGCCGCCAAGACGGGCAGCCACATCACCCACTGACGGTCCACAGACGAAGGCGGCCCATCCCGTACGGGGGAGGGCCGCCTTCTTCTTGTATCGCCGGGCTCCGCCGGGAACGAGAACGGCGGCCGCCCCCCGATCGGGGACAGCCGCCGTACCGACGTGGATCAGTGCGAGTGGGACGGACCCCCGTGGGAGTGCCCGTGCCCACCGTCGTACTCGCCGGCCTGGACCGGCACGTCCGGCTTGTCCACGACCGCGCCCTCGGTGGTGAGGACCATCGTCGCGATCGAGACCGCGTTGATGAGCGCCGCCTTGGTCACCTTGACCGGGTCGACGATCCCGCGCTCGGCGAGGTCGCCGTAGTCACCCACGGCCGCGTCGAAGCCCTGGCCGATCGCCAGGTCCCGGACCTTCGAGACCACGATCGAACCCTCGAACCCGGCGTTGCGGGCGATCTGCCGCAGCGGCTCGTCGAGGGCCCGGCGCACGATCGCCGCGCCGGTCTTCTCGTCGCCGTCGAGCATCAGGTCGTCCAGCGCCGCCGCCGCGTGCACGAGGGCGGAGCCGCCGCCGGGCAGGATGCCCTCCTCGACCGCCGCACGGGTGGCCGAGATCGCGTCCTCGACGCGGTGCTTGCGCTCCTTGAGCTCGACCTCGGTGGCCGCGCCGACCTTGATCACCGCGACCCCGTTGCCGAGCTTCGCCAGCCGCTCCTGCAGCTTCTCCCGGTCCCAGTCCGAGTCGGTGTCCTCGATCTCCCGCTCGATCTGGCGGATCCGGTCGTTGATCGCGTTCGGGTTGCCGAACCCGTCGATCAGCGTGGTGCCGTCCTTGGTGATGGTGGCCCGGCGGACCCGGCCCAGCACCTCCAGGCCGACCTCATCGAGCTTGAGCCCGACCTCGGGGGCGACGACCTGACCACCGGTGATGATCGCCAGGTCCTGCAGGAACTCCTTGCGCCGGTCGCCGAAGAACGGCGCCTTCACCGCGACCGCCGGGAACGTCTTGCGGATCGCGTTGACCACCAACGTGGACAGCGCCTCGCCCTCGACGTCCTCGGCGATGATCAGCAGCGGCTTGGACTGCTCGATGACCTTCTCCAGCAACGGGAGCAGGTCGGACAGGCTGCTGATCTTCTGGGGAGTGATGAGCACGAAGCACTCGTCGAAGACGGCCTCCATGCTCTCCTGGTCGGTCACGAAGTACGGCGAGATGTAGCCCTTGTCGAACTGCATCCCCTCGGTGAACACCAGCTCGGTGGTCATCGAGTTGGACTCCTCGACCGTGATCACGCCCTTGCGGCCGATCCGGGTCACGGCCTTGCCGATCATCGCGCCGATGGTGGCGTCCTGACCGGAGACGGTCGCGACGTGCGAGATCGCCTCCTCGGTGTCCACGTCGGCGGCGATCGCGGTCAGGTACTTGCTGACCGCCTCGGTGGCGAGGTCCATGCCGCGCTTGAGCGACATCGGGTTGGCGCCGGCGGCCACGTTGCGCATGCCCTCGTGGACCAGCGCCTGCGCGAGCACGGTGGCCGTCGTGGTGCCGTCGCCGGCCACGTCGTTGGTCTTGGTGGCGACGTTCTTGGCCAGCTGGGCGCCCAGGTTCTCGTACGGGTCGCTCAGCTCGATCTCACGGGCGATCGTGACGCCGTCGTTGGTGATCGTCGGCGCCCCGAACTTCTTGTCCAGCACCACGTTGCGGCCGCGCGGGCCGAGCGTGATCTTCACCGTGTTGGCAAGACGGTTGACGCCGGCCTCGAGCGACTTACGGGTGGCATCGGCATGAGAAATGATCTTGGGCATCGTGCGTCCTCACTCCACCACCGCCCCGGGGCCGTCCTGCTGGCCCCGGGGCGGTTGGGTGTGTCTCAGGTCGGGCGTCAGCGCTCGACGACGGCGAGGACGTCGCGGGCGGAGAGGATCAGGTAGTCCTCGCCCGAGTACTTGATCTCGGTGCCGCCGTACTTCGAGTAGAGCACCACGTCGCCGACGGCGACGTCGAGCGGGATGCGCTTGTCACCCTTGTCGTCGAAGCGGCCGGGGCCGACCGCGATGACGGTGCCCTCCTGCGGCTTCTCCTTGGCGGTGTCCGGGATGACGAGGCCGGAAGCGGTGGTGGTCTCCGCCTCGTTGGCCTGGACCACGATCCGGTCCTCGAGCGGCTTGATGTTGACCTTGGTGGCGGTCGTCACGAGCTGACTCCCCCTCCTGAAGCTGGGGTTCGTATGTGGGTTCAGTGGACGGAGCGGCCCGCCGACCCGTCGTCGCGGGTGCCGGATCGGTACGGCGGCTCTCGGTTGGCACTCTAGACCGACGAGTGCCAAACGCTCAAGGCAGTCGCAGCACCTCGGCGAGCCACCGCGTCCGTACGGTCAGGGCGGCCAGGTCGAGACGATGGCCGGCCTTGGGGTGGACGGTCGTGGTGGCGGTCGGCGCGGCCTCCCGGAACCGGTCCCGGACCGCCTCCGGGACGTAGAAGTCGTCGTCGGCGAACTGCAGCAGCACCGGCCGGTCGGCGGCCACCCGGCCGACCGCGTCCACCGGCTCCAGGTCCGCGAACAGGGCCGCGTACGGGTCCGGGTCGGGCAGCGTCAGCCAGAACGCCTGGAACCAGGTCGACCAGCTCGCGTCCGGGGCCAGCGCGGCCAGGGCCCGGACGCGGGGGTCGCGGGCGGCCAGGACCGCGCCGTACATGGCCCCGTAGTCGTGGCCGACGACGGCGATCCGGTCGACGCCGGGCCCGGCCGCGAGCGTGTCCAGCGCGGCGCCCAGCCGGGTCAGCTCGGTCTCGATCGTGGCCCGGTCGCGGTCGTCGCCGACCGGGTCGCCGGACCACGGGAAGGCCTGCTGGGGCAGCAGCGAGCGGACACCGCGGCCGGCCAGCCGGACCGCCTCGGCGAGGAACTCGGTGCGGTCGGAGTTCACCTCGGGCGGGTCGAACCAGTGCAGGAACAGCACCGCCGCCCCGCTCGGCTCGCTCGGGCGCACCAGGTACGCCGATCCGTCGTCGCGTACCTCGCAGCCGGTCACGCCGGCATCCTGGCGCGTTCCGGGCCGGTTCGGGCCGGTTCGGGCCGGTTCAGCTCTCCTGCTGCCCGGCCTCGACCGGTTCGGTCGCGACCGGACCGGCGCCGACCGGCTCCACCGCGTCCGCCGCGGCGTCGGCGGCCTCGGTCGAGTCGGCCGCCTCGGTCGGGTCAGCGGGATCGGCGGCGGTGTCGGCGGTGTCGGCGGTGTCCGGGTCCGCCGGCGTCGGGAGGAGGCGGAGCCGGGCCGGGCCGACCCCGCGCGCGGCCGGCTCCTCGGCCGGCTCCTCGTCGGCCGGCAGCGGTGGCTCCGGCATCGGCTCGGGCGGGTCGCCGGCGGCGAGCTCGTCGTGCGGTGCCCGCAGCCGGGCCGCGCCGACCCCGCGGGCCGGCCCGGCCAGCAGCGCCTCCAGGTCGGCCGCCTCCAGCGGCGGCGCGAACAGGTAACCCTGGGCCCGGGTGCAGCCCAGCGCCCGCAGCAGCGCCCGCTGCGACTCCGTCTCCACCCCCTCGGCGATCGTCCGGAGCCCGAACGTGTCGGCCAGGCCCATGATCACCCGGACCAGCGCGGTCGACTCCGCGTTCGTGCCGAGGCCCTCCACGAAGGACTTGTCGATCTTCAGGATGCTGGCCGGCAGCCGGTGCAGGTACGCCAGCGAGGAGTAGCCGGTGCCGAAGTCGTCGATCGCGACCTGGACGCCGAGCGCACCGAGCGCACCCAGCCGGCTGATCGTCGCCTCGGCGTCCGCCACCAGCGCGGTCTCGGTCAGCTCCAGGGTGAGGCAGTGCGGCGGCAGCCCGGTCTCGGCCAGCGCGTCCGCGACCGCGCCGACCAGGTCCGTGGCCGCGAACCGGTCGGCGGTGACGTTGACGCTGATCGTCACCCCGGGCTTGAGCAGCTGCCAGCCGGCCGCGATCCGGCTGGCCTCGTCCATCACCCACCGGTCCAGCTCGCCCACCAGCCCGACCTCGGTGGCCAGCGGGATGAACGAGTCCGGCGCGAGCAGCCCGCGGCGCGGGTGCTGCCAGCGCACCAGCGCCTCGGCCCCGCGGACCTCGCGGGTGTCCAGGTCGACCACGGGCTGGAAGCGCAGGCGGAACTCGCCCCGGTCCAGCGCGTGCCGCAGGTCGGCCTCGAGCTCGGCCCGGGCGACCACCGCCCGGCGCATCGCCGGTTCGAACTGGCGGACGCAGGCCTTGCCGGCGGCCTTGGCCGCGTACATGGCCACGTCGGCGTCCCGCAGCACGTCCCCGGTGTCGCCGCCGACCTGCTCGACGACGCCGATGCTCACGGTGACCCGGACCGTACGGCCGGAGAATTCGACCGGGGCGCCGAGCGCGTCCAGCAGCCGGCGGGCGGTGCGCAGCCCGGCGCCGGGCGTGGGCGCCTCGACCAGCACCGCGAACTCGTCGCCGCCGAGCCGGGCGACCACGTCCTCCGGGCCGACGGTGGCGGCCAGCCGCTCGGCCAGCCGGACCAGCAGCCGGTCGCCGGCCTCGTGCCCGAGCGAGTCGTTGACGGCCTTGAACCCGTCCAGGTCGAGCAGCAGCAGCGACAGCCGGTCGCCGCCGCGGGCCGCGCGCTGGGCCCGGGCCACCTCGGCCGCCAGCAGCGCCCGGTTGCCCAGCCCGGTCAGCGGGTCCGAGTACGCCATCCGGGTCTCCTCGGCGGCGAACGCGGCGTTGTCCAGCGCGGTCAGCACCTGCCGGGCCAGCAGCAGCACGATCACGGCGACGCTGCCGAGCACCAGGCCCGGTCCGCGCAGGCCCGGGCCGGCGACCGCGGCCGCGATCAGCGCCACCACCACCGGCAGGTACGGCAGCAGCACCCGGACCCGGGTGCTCCGCTCGGCCGTGCTCGCCGCCGGCCGGGTCCCGGCCGGCCAGTCCGCCGGGCGCCGCAGCGCCGCCGCCGCGATCAGCCCGAACCCGGCGATCCAGCACAGGTCGAGCGCGCCGCCGGCGGTGTACTCGTCCCGGATGATCAGGCCGACCAGGGCGAGCCGGCCGATCGCGCGCACCGCCAGCCCGCCGCAGACCAGCAGCACCGGCACCAGCCAGCGGCCGCCGGCCTGGGCCGCGACCAGCACGACCACGGCCAGGGTGACGACCGCGGCCACCGAGTACGGCAGGCCGTAGTCCAGGACCATCCGGCCGCCGCCGGGCCGGGCCAGCGCCGGGCCGATGATCAGCGCCCAGCCGGCCACCCCGAGCGCGGTGCCGACCATCAGCACGTCCAGCAGCAGCCGCAACGCGCGGCGCCGGTCCAGCCGCCGGGCCGGCAGCAGCAGCAGGCCCGGCAGCGAGACCGCGACCGAGCCGATCAGCAGGCCCGAGGTGAGCCAGTCGTCCGGGGCCGGGACGCCGCTGCCGAGCTGGTGGGCCGTCCAGGACAGCTGGCCGAGGGCGTCGATCCCGCAGCCCGTGGCCAGCAGCAGCCAGCCCCGGCGGACCCGGCCGTGCGTCCGCCGGGCCGCGACCAGTCCGGCCGCCGCGGCCAGTCCGGCCGCCGCCACCGACGCGAGGTCGCCGACGGCGCGCGAGCCGGGCAGCCGCCCGACCAGCCAGACCGCGACCACCGCGAACGCCGCCCCGGCCAGCGCGGCCCCGGCCGCCATCGCGACCCGGGACACGACGGTCCGGGACAAGGGCGTCGTCGGCTCCATTGGTAGGTATTAGCCGACCGGAGGGTCCGTACACCAGCCGAGCCCGCCCATAGCCCCTTGGGCGACGGGTCCGGCCCGGTACGATCCGCGCCGTGACCAGCCCGCAGGTGACTGTGCCCGAACGTGTGCTGGTCGTGGTGGCGCACCCCGACGACGTCGACTTCGGCTCGGCCGGCACGATCGCCGGCTGGACCGCCGCCGGCGTCGAGGTCGCGTACTGCATCGTGACGTACGGGGACGCCGGCGGCTTCGACGAGACGCCGCGGGACCAGATGCCGGTCCTGCGCGAGGGCGAGCAGCGGGCCGCGGCCGCGGCGGTCGGGGTGACCGACGTGACGTTCCTCGGCTACCCGGACGGCCAGGTGTACGTCACCCACGAGCTGCGCCGGGACATCGCGCGGCAGATCCGCCGGATCCGCCCGCAGCTGGTGCTGACCTCCACCCCGACCCGCAACTTCCAGCGGATCGCCCCCTCGCACCCGGACCACCTGGCCGTCGGCGAGGCGACGCTGTGCGCGGTCTACCCGGACGCGCGCAACCCGTTCGCGCACCCGTCCCTGCTCGCGGACGAGGGTCTGCAGGCCTGGACGGTCCCCGAGGTCTGGCTGTCCGGCGGCGCCGTCGCCGACCGCTGGGTCGACATCACCGACGCCTTCGGCCGGAAGCTGGCGGCGCTGCGGGCGCACGCCAGCCAGACCGGGCACCTCGGTGAGGGGCTGGAGAAGATGCTGCGGGAGTGGAACGGGGCCAATGCGGCCGCGGCGGGCTTGCCGCTGGGCCGGCTGGCCGAGGCGTACCAGGTCGTCCTGACCGGCTGACGTCGGTGCTGGCCGAGCCCGGCCGGAAACTGCCGGAGAACTTCCTGGTGTGCCGGGGCCGGGGGCTCTTGACTGTGCTGCGTGTGTCGGCGTCCCGGTCGCCGGCTCGCGACGCGGGGTCGGCGGCTTCGGCTCGCCGGTCCAGGGGTCGGTCCCTGCTCTCGTCCAGCGGGGGCCGATCCGCACCCGCACCCGTCCTGCCGGCCGTGTCCCCGCCGGTCACTGGGCCCTCGGCCCTCGGCCGGGCCCTCGGCGCTCGGCCGGGGGTCAGCGGTCGGCGGGGTCCCGGGGCAGCTCGGCGGCGCCCTGCGGGGACTGCGGGCGCGGCCGGCGCGGCTCGCGCACCCCGGCGCCGCCGTCCTCACCGCGACCGTCGCCGGGCGGGCCGTACGGCGGGGCGGAGACCAGTCGGCGCAGCCGGCGCCGGATCCGCAGCTTCTGCAGCGGTCCGAGCTTCTGCCCGGTCAGCCGCATCTGTTCGTAGATCTGCCGCCGTCGCCGGAGCATGTCCTCGTTCATGACCCGACCGTACGCCCGGGTCCGTACCCGAAAAGGCGGGTTCGCAGCCGGTGGTCGGTTACAGCGGCCCGCGGCACAGGCGGAGGACCGCGCTGCCGAGGGGGACGCCGTCCTCGCCCAGGGTCTGCCGGTAGCCGTCGAGCACCAACCGCTCGCGACCGAGCTCGACCCGCACGCCGCCGGAGGCGATCCGGGCGGACTGGATGCGGGCCGACAACCGCGCGCGCTCGGCGACCAGCCGGGCGATACCGGCGTCGATCGCGTCGATCTGCGTACGCAGCAGCGGGATCAGGTCCGCTTCACCGGCGGCGGCGGGGGAGGTCAGCATGCTTGTCACTGTGGGGCTCCTGGAGTCAGCTGGTCCAGACTCGCCGCCCGGAAACACAAAACCCCGGGCGAGAAGCCCGGGGTTCCTGGTTGTCTGAGGTCAGACGACGCTGGATACCGAGGACCGGTACCCATAGAAAAATCGCTGCGTCGTGTGCACGGAGGAGACTCTAGCAGGGCATCCGACCCGTCGGAAGGGCTACAGGCGGTCCGCCGCCGGGCGCGGCGGTGTCCGGACTGGAGCGCCCGCCGACCCCGCGACCACGCCCACCGTCGAGGCGCGGAGGTGAAGACGCCGCCAGGAGCGCCCGGCGCGGAGCGCCAAAGCCAGCATTGTCGGCTCCCGGTCGTACGCTTGTTCGGATATGAGCAGCAGCCAGATGGAGATCCCGGCGGCCGGCACGGCCGCTCCGGAGCCTCGCCGTCCCCGCCCCGTCCGGCTCGCGGTCGACGCGGACAAGCTGCTCGATGAGCTGAACCCGAGCCAGCGGGCCGCCGTCGAGCACGCCGGCTCGCCGCTGCTCATCGTGGCCGGGGCCGGCTCGGGCAAGACCCGGGTGCTGACCTACCGGATCGCGCACCTGCTGGCCCACCGCGGTGCCCAGCCCGGCGAGATCCTCGCGATCACGTTCACCAACAAGGCCGCGGGCGAGATGAAGGAGCGGGTCTCGGCGCTGGTCGGGCCGCGGGCCCGGTCCATGTGGGTGTCCACGTTCCACTCGATGTGCGTCCGGATCCTGCGGGCCGAGGCCAAGACGCTCGGGCTGAAGTCGACGTTCTCGATCTACGACCAGGCCGACTCGCAGCGGCTGATGACGATGGTCTGCCGGGATCTCGACCTGGACCCGAAGCGCTACCCCGCCCGCAGCATGCTGGCCCAGATCAGCAACCTGAAGAACGAGCTGGTCGACCCGGACGAGTGGGCGGCCAAGGCCGGCAACGGGATCGAGAAGGTGCTGTCCGAGGCGTACACGGCGTACCAGACCCGGTTGCGGCAGGCCCACGCGCTGGACTTCGACGACCTGATCATGACCACGGTGACGCTGCTGCAGGCGTTCCCGGCCGCGGCCGAGCACTGGCGGCGGCGGTTCCGGCACGTGCTGGTCGACGAGTACCAGGACACCAACCACGCGCAGTACGTGCTGGTCCGCGAGTTGGTCGGCCCGTCCGGCGGTGAGCTGGCGCCGGCCGAGCTGGCCGTCGTCGGCGACGCCGACCAGTCGATCTACGCGTTCCGCGGTGCCAGCATCCGCAACATCCTGGAGTTCGAGCGGGACTACCCGGATGCGACCACGATCCTGCTGGAGCAGAACTACCGTTCCACCCAGACGATCCTGACCGCGGCCAACGCGGTGATCTCCCGCAACGCCAACCGCAAGCCCAAGAACCTCTGGTCCGACGCCGGCGCCGGCCACAAGATCGTCGGGTACGTCGCGGACAACGAGCACGACGAGGCCGCCTGGGTGGCCGGCGAGATCGACCGGCTCTCCGACACCGAGGACATCCAGCCCACCGACGTCGCGGTGTTCTACCGGACCAACGCGCAGTCGCGGGTGTTCGAGGAGGTGTTCATCCGGGTCGGCCTGCCGTACAAGGTGGTCGGCGGGGTGCGCTTCTACGAGCGCCGCGAGGTCCGCGACATGCTGGCCTACCTGCGGCTGATCGCGAACACCACCGACGTGGTCAGCCTGCGCCGGATCCTCAACACGCCGCGGCGGGGGATCGGCGACCGGGCCGAGGCCTGCGTCGGGGCGCTGGCGTCGCGGGAGCGGATCGCGTTCGCCGAGGCGCTGGAACGGGCCGCCGACGCGCCCGGCATCGCCGCCCGGTCGGTCGCCGCGATCAACGACTTCGTCACGCTGATGATCGAGCTGCGGGCGGTCGAGGCCGGCGAGGGCAACGGGCCGGCCGCGGTGCTGGAGGCGGTCATCGACAAGACCGGCTACCTGCGCGAGCTGGAGGCCAGCGACGACCCGCAGGACGAGTCCCGGGTGGACAACGTCCGCGAGCTGGTCTCGGTCGCCCGCGAGTACGAGCAGACCCGCGGCGGCGACAGCGGGGTCGCGGTCACCCTGGCCGACTTCCTGGAGCAGGTCGCGCTGGTCGCGGACGCCGACTCGATCCCGGACGCGGACGGGCACGGCGGCGTGGTCACGCTGATGACCCTGCACACCGCGAAGGGCCTGGAGTTCCCGGTGGTGTTCCTCACCGGCATGGAGGACGGCGTCTTCCCGCACCTGCGCACCCTGGGCGACCCGCAGGAGCTGGAGGAGGAGCGCCGGCTGGCGTACGTGGGGATCACCCGGGCCCGGCGGCGGCTGTTCGTCTCCCGGGCGGTGACCCGCTCGGCCTGGGGGCAGCCGTCGTACAACCCGGCGTCCCGGTTCCTGGACGAGGTGCCGGAGGAGCTCGTCGACTGGGAGCGGTCCGAGCCGCGCCGGCAGGCGCCCGCGCAGGCCCGGGTGGCCGCGACCGCGCTGGCCCGGGGGACGCTGCGGGGCGGCGCCGGCAACCGGCCGATCCCCGTGCTGAACCTCGGCGACAAGGTCAGCCACGACGCGTTCGGGCTCGGCACGGTCGTCGCGGTCCGCGGCGACTCGGAGAAGGCGCAGGCCCAGATCGACTTCGGCGCGGACATCGGCCCGAAGTGGCTCCTGCTCCGCTACGCGCCGTTGGAGAAGCTCTGATCACCGTCCGGCCGGCCAACGAGGCGAGCTGGGAGGACCTGGTCGCGATCTTCTCCGGCCGCGGTCCCGGCTCCCGGTGCTGGTGCCAGCGCGAGAAGCTGGCCCGCGGCGAGGCGTTCAAGCACCACCCGGCCGAGGTGCGGGCCGACCGGCTGCGGGAGCAGACCGACTGCGGCGGGCCGGGCCCGACCACGGGCCTCGTCGCGTACTCCGACGGCGAGCCGGTCGGGTGGTGCGCGGTCGAGCCGCGGGCCGCGTACGAGGGGATGGCCCGCAACAGCTCGAAGGCGGCCTGGGTCGGCCGGGACGAGGACCGGACGGATCCCGGGGTCTGGGCGGTGACCTGCTTCCTGGTCCGGGCCCCGCACCGGCGGGAGGGCGTCGCCACGGCGCTCGCGGCCGCGGCGGTGGACCACGCCCGCAAGCAGGGTGCCCGCGCGCTGGAGGCCTACCCGATGACCACGACGAAGACCGCGCTGCTGGAGGAGCTGCACGTCGGCACGCTCGGCCTGTTCACCGCCGCCGGTTTCACCGAGGTCGTCCGGCCGAGCCTGCGCCGGGCCGTGGTCCGCATCGACTTCTAGGCCGCGACCAGCCCGCCGACGCTACGTCCAGGGCGTCGTGACGAGCAGGGCGAAGAGGTCGACGCCGTACCAGAGGTTGCCCAGGCGCAGGTTCTCGTCGGCGGCGTGCTGGTTGTTGTCCGGGTTGGCGATCGGGAGGATCACCGCCGGCGTACCGAGCGCCTGCTCGAAGTGGTGCAGCGGCACCGAGCCGCCGAGCGTCGGCAGGGTGATCGCGGGCTCGCCGGCGGCCCGGGTCGCCAGCTCGATCAGGTGCGCGACCACCGGCAGGTCGGCGCGGGCCCGGGCGGCCGGGTAGCCGACCCGGCCCTCGATCCGGGCGATGGCGGGATTCGCCCGGCGCTCCGCGGGAGTCGGCTCCCGGTCCAGGACCAGGTAGCCGTGGCCGCGGACGTGCTCCCGGACCCGGTCCAGCATCCGGGCCGGGTCGTCGCCGGCCGCCAGCCGGATGTCGATCGACGCGGTCGCAGACGCCGGGATCACGTTGCGGGCCGCCGGTCCGACATCGGCGGAGCGCAGCCCGCGGATGTTCAGCGAGGGCAGCATCAGCCGGTCCAGCAGCCGGCTGCCCGGCACCTCGGCCGCGGCGAGGCCGAGCCGGTCCAGCAGGCCGGCCTCGATCGGCGGCGTCGCGTCCAGGGCGGACTGCTCGGCCGCCGAGGGCGGCCGGGTGTCGGCGGTGAAGCCGTCGATCGTGACCCGGCCGTCGGCGTCCTTCATCGAGGCCAGCAGCCCGGCCAGTGCCAGCGCCGGGTTCGGGGCCCAGTTGCCGTAGTGCCCGCTGTGCACCTCCGTGGCCGGGCCGTAGACGGTCAGCTCCAGGTCGGACAGGCCGCGGACGCCGAGCACGACCTGCGGCGCGTTGCCGGGCCGGACGGGTCCGTCGCAGATCAGCCAGGCCTCGGCGGCGAGCCGGTCCGAGTACGCGGTCATCAGCTCGCCGAGGTGGGTCGAGCCGGACTCCTCCTCGCCCTCCAGGCAGAGCACGAGCTCGACCTCGCGGTCGGCGCCGGCGATCGCGTCCAGCGCGGCCAGCAGGGCGGCGATCGGGGCCTTGTCGTCGGCCGTGGCGCGGGCCTGCAGGCGCCACTCGCCGCCGTCGCCGTCGCCGATTGCGGCCGCGATCGCCGCGGTGCCGGGGGAGGCGGATGTGAGCGGCAACCGGGTGCCGTCCGGGCCGATCAGGGTCGGCTCGAACGGCGGTGTCGACCAGTCCGACGGCGTGACGGGCTGACCGTCGTAGTGCGCGTACAGGCCGAGGCGTGGGGCGCCCGGGCGGGCCGGGACGCGGCCGACGATCAGCGGCGCGACCCCGTCCGGGCCGAGCGCCTCCGCCTCGACGCCGCGGGCGCGCAGGCGGGCCACGATCTCGGCCGCGTTGCGCCGCAGGGCCGGCACGTCCCCGGTCACGTTCTCCAGCGCGACCAGCGCGGCGAAGTCGGCCAGCACCTCGGCGGCATGCTCCCGCCGCCACCCCCGAACCGCATCGAGGACGCTCCCGCGGGCGGTCGGGCTCGTGCCGGCCGTCGGGCTCGTGCCGGCCGTCGGGCTCACGCCGGCTTCCATGCTCGTGCCGGCGGCCGGGCCCGGACCGGGTGGCGGGTTCATGAGAGGCCTGAGGTTGCGCCGGCCAGCCACGCGAACGCGTCCGGCCAGGCCGCGGACACGTCGTGGCCGGCCCCGGGCAGCACGGTCAGCTCCGCCCGCGGCATCCGGCCGGCCATCCAGCCCACCGCCGCCACCGGGATGTTGTCGTCCTGCGCCCCGTGCCAGATCCAGGTCGGCCGGTTCAGCCGCGGCAGCAGGCCGGCCCAGTCGGAGTCGTTGATCGAGTGGTCCTCGACGTACGCGTCGGGGCCCTGGCCGAACGCCTCCCGCAGCGAGGCCAGCGCCCGCTCCGAGACCCCGTGCCCGGTCATCCGGGTGAACTCGGCCGGGTCGTCGCGCAGCAGCCGGGCGAACAGCTCGCCCCGCTCCCGCAGCGCGTCCCGGTCGCGCGGGACGACGTTCCCGTGCACCGGCGCGTCCACCGGGATGCCCGGGCACAGCAGCGCGACCGCGCTGACCCGCTCGGCCAGCGCGACCCCGGTCGCGATCGCGTACGGACCCCCGCCGGAGCCGCCGATCACCGCGACCCGGTCGAGCCCGAGCGCGTCCAGCAGCGCGGCGGCGTCGGCAGGCCAGTCGGTCAGCGTCCGGCCGGGCAACGGATCGGAGCGGCCGAAGCCCGGCCGGTCCGGGGTGAGCAGCCGCAGTCGCTCGCCGACCGCGGCCGCGATCATCTCCGCCGGCTGCAGCCGGGTGTCCGGCGTCCCGTGGCAGGCCAGCACGGCCGGCCCGGTCCCGTGGTCGGAGTAGGCCAGCCGGCGCCCGTCCGGCAGCCGGATCTCGTGGGTGTCACCCATTGCCCGAGCCTAGGACCTCCTTGATCTCGGACTTGAGGACCTTGCCGACCCTGGAGCGGGGGAGGTCGTCCCAGACCTCGACCTGCTTGGGCGTCTTCACGCTGCCGAGGCGGTCCTTGACGAAGTGCATCAGCTCGGCCCGGTCGAGCTCCTGGCCGGCCCGCAGCTGGACCACCGCGGTGACACGCTCACCCCACTTGTCGTCCGGCAGCCCGATCACCGCGCAGTCGGCGACGGCCGGGTGCTGCATGACCGCCTGCTCGACCTCGGTCGAGTAGACGTTGAAGCCGCCGGTGATGACCATGTCCTTGGCCCGGTCGACGATGAACAGCACGTTGTCCGCGTCGAGGTAGCCGATGTCGCCGGTGTGGTGCCAGCCGAAGCGGGACGCCTCCGCGGTCGCCTCCGGGTTCCGGTGGTAGCCGCGCATCACCAGCGAGCTGCGCACCACGATCTCCCCGCGCGAACCGGCCGGCAGCAGCGTGCCGTCCTCGGCCATCACCGCGACCGTCACCAGCGGGGCCGGCCGCCCGGCCGAGGACAGCAGCTCGCGGGCGATCGTGCCGTCGGCGCGGTAGTGGTCCCGGGGCGACAGGGTCGAGATCATCATCGGCGCCTCGGTCTGCCCGAACAGCTGCGCCATCACCGGCCCGATCCGGACCAGCGCCTCCTCCAGCCGGGTCGCCGACATGGGGGCCGCGCCGTACCAGAAGCAGCGCAGCGAGCCCAGGTCCGTACGGGACAGCGCGGGGTGGTCGAGCACCATGTAGACCAGGGTCGGCGGCAGGAACGTGTGGGTCACCCGGTGCCGCTCGACCAGCTCCAGGAACACGCCGACGTCGGGCGAGCGCATCACCACGATCTCGCCGCCCAGCGCGAGCACGGGGAAGCAGAGCACGCCCGCCGCGTGGGTCAGCGGCGCCAGCGCCAGATAGACCGGCCGCCGCTCGAACGGGTAGCTCATCAGTGTGATCGCGGTCATCGTCTCGAGGTTGGTGCCGGTGAGCAGCACGCCCTTGGGCCGCCCGGTGGTGCCGCCGGTCCCGACGATCATCGCGAGGTCGTCGACGGGGTCACGGTCGACGTCCTCCCGGTCCGGGCCGAGGAACTCGGCCCAGGACAGCGCCCCGTCGACGGAGTCGTCGAGGCAGACGAGCGTGTGCAGCTTCGGCAGCTGGTCCCGGATCCGCGCCACCAGCGGGGCGAAGTGGGCCTGGAAGATCAGGGTGCCGCACTCGAAGAGCTCCAGCAGCTCCCGGTTCTCGGCCGCCTCGGAGCGCGGGTTGACCGGGCACCAGACCGCGCCGGCCCGGCTGATGCCGAATACGCAGCTGAACGCGACCGGGTCGTTGGCGGACAGGATCGCCACCGTGTCGCCGGGCGCGACGCCGTGCCGGGCCAGCGCGCCGGCGATCCGGACGCTCAGCTCCCGCACCTCGCCGTACGTGCTGGACCGGCCGTCGGTGGTCAGGCAGGGCGCGTCCGGCCCGAGTGACGCGCCCTTGTCCAGGTAGTCGACCAGGCGCACGCTCAGCGCTCCACCGTGATGACCGGCTCCATCACCAGGCCGAAGCTGCGCAGCGCGCCGAGCAGCTCCCGGTGCCCGAAGGCCTGGCAGGCCGAGGCGAACCCGGCCCGCTTCGGCGCCTGCTGCAGCAGCGAGTACGCCCCGTACGCCTGCAGCAGTCCGGTCTGCTTGTAGTTCTGGTTGCCGTGGATGACGCAGTGGGCCCGGCCGAGCGGACCCGAGGCGTACACGGAGTCGAGCGAGGTGTTGATCCGCGGGTTCTCCCGCGGCGGCATCGCGGCCTGCACCGAGCCGGCGATCTCGGCCAGCGCGGCCTCCTGCTGCTCCGGCGGCAGCGGCTTGATCTGCTCCTCGAACATCTTGGTCGTGGCGATCACGTTCTCCATGACCGCGCGCTCGAAGACGCCGCCGCAGGCCTTGACGTTCGCCACCCGCGGGTCGTCCTTGAACCAGACCGGGTGCGCGGTGCCGCCCCAGGGCAGCGCCAGCCCGAGCTCGTGCTGGCCCGGGATCGCGACGGTGAAGACCTTGTCCATCGGCCACTGCTGGTACTGGTTCTGCTCCAGGTAGTACCAGTCGGCCTTGAGGATCGTGAAGATCGTCTGGGTCGACGCGTACGTCGGGAAGCCCTTCCAGAGCACCAGGATGTCCAGCGTGTCCAGGCCGGGGTGCTCCAGGCAGAGGTTCGCCGCGATCTCGCCGGTGGTGTACATCTGCGCGACGCCCGGGGAGACCAGCAGCCCGGCGTCCGCGAACCGACGGTGCCAGCGGTCCTTGACCTCGATCACCCAGTCCTGCTCGCCGGTGGTGTCGAGGTAGTGGGTGCCGGCGTTGGCGCAGGCCTCGATGACCGTGTGCCCGAACTTGATGAACGGCCCGACCGTGTTGCAGACCACCGAGGCGCCGGTGAACAGCTCGGTCAGCGCCTCGACGGTGTGCTCGACCTGCACGACGTCGTGCAGCACGTCCTCGATGCCCGGGATCTTGTCGACCACGGCCTGGACCCGGTCCTTGTCCCGGCCGGCGGCGACGAACGGGACGTTGAACTCGCGCAGGTACTCGCAGATCAGCCGGCCGGTGTAGCCGGAGACGCCGTAGACGACGACAGGCTTCTCGGTGCTCATCACATCCCCATCCCGCCGTCGACCGGCAGTCCGGCCCCGTTGACGAACCGGGACGCGTCGGAGGCCAGGAAGACCACCGCGTCGGCCATGTCGGCCACTTCGCCGAGCCGACCGGAGGGCGTCAGCCCGATGACCGCGCCCACCGCCTCCTCGGGCGAGCCGAACAGTCCGATGCGGGCGACGTCGTTGGCCAGCCCGGCCCCCATCGCGGTCGGTACCAGGCCGGGGTAGATGCAGTTGACGCGGACGCCGTAGCCGAGCGCGCCGGACTCGGCCGCCGCGACCCGGGTCAGCCGGTCCACGCCGGACTTGGTCGCGGAGTAGACCCCGATGCCGGGGAACGCGATCGTCGCGGCGACCGAGGCGACGTTGATCACGCAGCCGCCGGCGCCGGCCGCGCCGCCCGGGCGCATCGTGCGGAACGCGTGCTTGATGCCCAGCGTGGTGCCGAGCAGGTTGACCTCGAGCTGCTTGCGGATCTGGGCCGCCTCGACGTCGACGAGCAGGCTGGTGATCTCGACCCCGGCGTTGTTGACCACGATGTCCAGGCCGCCGAGCTGCGCCACCGCGCTCGCGACCGCGGCGGCCCAGCTCTCGTCGTCGCTGACGTCGAGGTGCACGAAGCCGTGGCTCTCCCCGAGCGACTCGGCCACCTTCGCCCCGAGGTCGTCCTGCAGGTCGGCGACCACGACCGACGCGCCGGCCGCGGCGAGCGCCTGCGCCATGCCCTCGCCCAGCCCCTGGGCCGCTCCCGTCACCAGTGCCCGGCGTCCGGTCAGATCGAGGCCAGCCATGGATGCTCCCTTGCGTCCGCGGGTCGAGGCCGCCACCCCCGTGGTGTGGCGGCGACCACAACCTACGACCGCGACCTTGACGACTGTCAAGAGGTCGCTGGACGACTGTCAAGAAAATGTAGGAAAGCCCTAGACTGGGAGGCGTGGCAGCTCGTCAAGCGCCCGCGGACAAGTACGACGCCCGGCGCAACCAGCTCGCCGAGTCCGCGTTGCGCACCCTCGGCGAGCTCGGCTACGCCCACACCAGCCTGCGCGAGATCGCCAGCAACTCCGAGTTCAGTCACGGCGTCGTGCACTACTACTTCGACGACAAGCTCGAGCTGATCATCTACTGCGTGCGCTACTACAAGGCCCGCTGCGTGACCCGGTACGACGCGGTCATCGCCGAGTCCACCACCCCGGCCGGGCTGGTCGAGGCGTTCGCGGCCAAGCTCGCGGAGACCATCCGGGACGAGGCCCCGATGCACCGGCTCTGGTACGACCTGCGCACCCAGAGCATGTTCGAGCTCAACCTCCGCGACGCGGTCACGATGATCGACAAGACGCTGGAGGAGATGATCTGGCGGGTGGTGACCCGCTACGCCGAGCTGTCCGGACGGGCGCCGGCCCGCTCCCCGCAGGCCTCGTACGGGTTGCTGGACGGGATCTTCCAGCAGGCCCTGTTCGGCCACATCACCGGCCGGGCCGGGTCGCTGGAGGACCTGGAGACCCAGGTCCGCGACCTCATGCCCTTCCTCCTGGAGTCCGTCGCCGCGTAGCAGGGGTCGCCGGCGGTCGCGGCCGGCGAGAGGCCCGGTCGCGAGTCCGTTCCTCCGAAGTCCTGCGGTGCGTCCTCAGGATGACGAACGGGACGGGACCGGATCGACGGCGGTGGCGATCCGGCGGACGGCCTCGCGGAGCCGGTCCGGCGGGTGGGCGGCGTAGCCGAGGACCAGGCCCGGTGGTCCGGGCGTGACCCGGTGGAAGGACAGCGGCTGCACGCCGACGCCCGCGGCGCGGATCCGCGCGGCCGCCGCGGTGTCGTCGGTCCCCTCCGGCAGCAGCACGACCAGGTGCAGCCCGGCCGCGACGCCGGCCACCCGGGCGGCCGGCAG
>DASYKU010000103.1 GCA_035995165.1 Mycobacteriales bacterium | reverse complement strand
GCGCCTCGGTGTGCCCAGCTTGCGCGGAGACCTACCGGTGGGACGCCTACCACCTGATCGCTGCCGGCCTTCGTGGCGGCAAGGGCGTGCCCGACTCGGTCACCGCGCACCCGGCGACGTTTCTCACCCTCACCCCGCCGTCCTTCGGCACTGTCCACACGCGACTCGACCGGACTGGACGGCCCGGTGCTGGACGCTCGCGGCTCGGTCCCTGCCGGCCCCGACGCGACCGGCCGGCCTGTCCGCACGGCCGGCCGATGTCCTGCGGCGTGGTGCACGGCGACGGTGATAAGCGCACCGGAACGCCGCTCTGCCTCGACTGCTACGACCACGCCGCGCAGGTCGCCTGGAACGCCTTCGTGCCCAAGCTCTGGACGCGGACGATTGACGCGGTCAAGCGGGAGCTGCGCCGGCTGTCCCGCGCGCACGGCGGCACGGCCGCGCGGATCCGGTACGCGAAGGTCGCGGAGTTCCAAGCCCGCGGTGCCGTGCACCTTCACGCCCTGGTCCGCCTCGACGGTGCCGACCCGAACGACCCGGATGCGGTCGTGGCGCCGCCGAGCTGGGCCACCGCCGAGCTGCTGAACGGCTTGCTGGTCGACGCCGCACGCTCGACCGCTATCCGGACGCCACCGCATCCGGACATGCCGGACGGCTGGGTGGTGCAGTGGGGCGAGCAGGTCCGGCCGCTGTCGGTGGCGCGCGGTCTGCCCGGGGCTGAGGTCACGGAGCAGCACGTGGCCGGCTACCTCGCCAAGTACGCCACGAAGGCGACTGAGCCGGCTGGCCACCTGTCGGCCCGGCTCACCGCCTCGACCGTTCGCATCTACACGGATCCCGCGAAGCACACAGGCCGGCTCGTCTCCGCCGCTTGGGAGCTGGGGCGCCCGGAAGCCGGCGACGGCTGGTCCCGGCTCCGGCCGTGGGCGCACATGCTCGGCTTCGGCGGGCACTTCGCCACCAAGTCCCGGACGTACTCGACCAGCTTCGGTGCACTCCGGGCCGCCCGCTCGACTGCCATGCGCCGGGCGAACGCCACAGCGGCGCACGCCGAGCAGGCGTCGGACGAGGAGACGGAGACCGTCCTTGTCGTCGGGTCGTGGACCTACGCCGGCACCGGCTGGCGGACCACCGCTGACGCCGCCCTTGCACTCGCCGCTGCGGACGCCGCCCGCCAACGCCGTCCGGCTGCCGCCGACCCCGCCGCCTGACAGGAAGGAGACTCACGATGGAAGCGACAGACGAGCGCATGTGGACGCCGGACGACGTGTCCGCGTTCCTCCAGGTCCCCGTGCAGACGCTCTACCAGTGGCGGCGCAAGGGGTTCGGCCCGCAGGCACGGAAGGTCGGCAAGCACCTGCGCTGGAAGCCGGACAACGTCCGCACCTGGTTCGAGGACTTGGACGCCTGATGCCTCGCCCTCCCCTGCCGATCGGGACCTACGGACGGATCACGTTCTCGGTCAGTCCCAGTGGAAATCACATCGCCAGAGCCAGCTATCGCGACGCGGACGGCGTCACCCGCCCGGTCGCCCGGACCGGATCTACTCAGGCGATTGCCCGCAACAACCTGCTGACGGCGCTGCGCGACCGGTCGACGGCCAATGGGCGGTCTGGCCTGAGCGCGGAGTCTCTGTTCAAGGACGCGGCCGTCATCTGGCTGGCCGCGATCGAGGAAGCTGCAGATGTCGGAGACGTGTCACCGAACACCGCCCAGCTCTACGGCCTTCAACTCAAGAATCACGTGGGACCGGCGCTGGGCTCGCTTCGTCTCCGAGAGGTGACGACTCCGAGGGTGGACGACTTCCTTCGCACCGTGCGAACGACGCGGGGGGTGGCGACGGCGAAGACCTCCCGGACGGTCGTGTCGGGCGTCATGGGTCTTGCCGTTCGATACGGCGCGGTGCCGGTGAACCCGGCTCGGGAAGCCGCCCGGGTTCGTGGCGTCAGACCGAAGGCTCCGCGGGCGCTGACCAGCAACGAGCGCGTGCGTTGGATCATGGCGCTCGAAGCCGACACCCGAGCTATCTCGAAGGACCTGCCAGACCTCACCCGCTGGATGCTCGCCACTGGTCTCCGTATCGGTGAAGCCCTCGCTGTTGCCTGGTCCGACATCGACTTGGAAGCGGGGACGGTCGAGGTCGATTGGAAGCTGATCCGCGTGAACGGCGAGAGTCTGCGCCGCGTTCAGCGGCTCAAAGGAGGCGACGACCGCACATTGCCGCTTCCGCCGTTCGCAATCGCCATGCTCGAACGGCGCCGGCCGCACTCAACCGCCCTGGGCCCGGTCTTCCCGGACTCGCGAGGCGGCTGGCGCGATCCGAGCAACACGTCACGTGCGTTCCGGGAGGCGCGGGACGCGGCCGGCTTCTCCTGGGTGACCTCGCACGTCTTCCGGAAGACCTGCGCGACGATCTTGGACGAAGCGGGACTGTCGGCTCGGGCGATCGCGGATCAGCTCGGGCACGCGCGGCCGTCCATGACGCAGGATGTCTACATGGCCCGCAAGGCTCTCAACCCGGCGGCTGCGGCAGCGTTGGAGGCAGCGGCGGGGTCGATGGCGGATGCGTAGCCGTGAGTTTCTTGTATTGGTGATCTTGATTGGCCGGGCTTACGAGCCTCTGACCTGCGGGAAGGGCTCCCCCGTGTGGACTCGAACCACAAACCCTGCGATTAACAGTCGCATGCTCTGCCAATTGAGCTACGGGGGACCGGTCGCGCGGTGGCGACGGGGGTAGACGATACCCGATCGGGAGTACGTCTGCCGCAGTCGGGTACATCTGAGGGTGACCGGCTGACACGGAACGGACGACGAAGAGGAGCAGACATGTACGGGAAGCTTGCCGTGGCGGTTGGGTTCGCGGCCGGGTACGTGCTGGGCAGCAAGGCCGGCCGCCAGCGCTACGAGGAGATCGTGGCCCAGGCCCGCAAGGTCGCGGGCAGCGAGACGGTGCAGAGCACGGCCGGGGTGCTGCAGGCCAAGGGCTCCGACCTGGTGGACAAGGCCAAGCAGTCCGACCTGGCCGCCAAGGTCAAGGAGTCCGACCTCGCGACCAAGGTCAAGCAGACCGTCGCGCGGGACAAGGACGAGACGACGACGTACGAGGCCACCCCGAGCACGACGGCGCCGAGCCCGGTGAACGGCACGACCACCTGATCCACCGCGTATCGCGAAGGGGCGGCCCCGCAGGGGGGCCGCCCCTTCAGCGTCTTCGGAGCGAGCCGGCCCCGCAGAAAGCCCGCGGCCGGTTCCCACGCGGGCCGGCTCCGATCGCAGAAACCCCGGTGCCCACAGCGGGCCGGCCCCGGCCGCAGAAAGTCCGCGGCTCAGGGCGGCTCCGTAAAGGGGCCGCCCGTCCCGCGGCTCAGGAGCGGGCGCCCATGAGGTGTTCGAGGGCGAGTTGGTCGAGCCGCTCGTAGTGCATTCCGCGCGCCCCGGCCGTCTCCGGGTCGAAGTCGGCATCCGCCTCGACCAGCCCCTGCCAGCCCTCTCCGGCGTCCAGAGTGGACTGGGCCAGCGAGGGCACCCGGGACGCGGCCAGCGCCTCCGCGACGGATGGGTCGGCCCGGAACGCCGCCGCCCGCTCGGCCAGGATCAGGTACGTCCGCATGCAGCCGGCCGCCGAGGCCCAGACTCCGGACATGTCCTCGGTCCGCGGCGGCTTGAAGTCGAAGTGCCGCGGTCCGGTGTAGACGGGACCGGTGCCGCCGGCGCCCTCGAGCAGGTCGACGGTGAAGAAGGCACTCTTCAGGTCGCCGGTGCCGAAGCGCAGGTCCTGGTCGTACTTCACGCCGTGCTGACCGTTGAGGTCGATGTGGAACAGCTTGCCGGACCAGAGCGCCTGGGCGATGCCGTGCGTGTAGTTGAGCCCGGCCATCTGCTCGTGCCCGGTCTCCGGGTTCACGCCGACCATCTCGGGGTGCTCGAGCTCGTTGATGAACGCCAGCGCGTGCCCGACGGTGGGCAGGAAGATGTCGCCGCGGGGCTCGTTCGGCTTGGGCTCCAGGGCGAAACGCATGTCGTAGCCCTTGTCCAGCACGTACTGGCAGAGCAGGTCGAAGGCCTCCTTGAACCGGTCGTACGCGGCCTTGAGGTCCTTGCCCGCGTCGGACTCGGCGCCTTCCCGCCCGCCCCAGGCCACGTACGTCGTGGCGCCGAGCTCCGCGGCCAGGTCGATGTTGCGCAGCACCTTGCGCAGCGCGAACCGGCGTACGTCCCGGTCGTTCGCGGTGAAGGCGCCGTCCTTGAACACCGGGTGGGTGAACAGGTTCGTCGTCATCATCGGGACGGTGAGGCCCGTCTCGGCCAGCGCGTCCTTGAACCGGGCGATCAGCTTGGCCCGGTCCGAAGTGGACGATCCGAACGGGATGAGGTCGTCGTCGTGGAACGTCACGCCGGCCGCGCCGAGCTCGGCCAGCCGGTGCACGGTCTCCACCGGGTCGACCGGCGCGCGGGTCGCGTCACCGAACGGGTCCCGGCCGAGCCAGCCGACCGTCCACAGCCCGAAGGTGAAGCGATCGTCCTTGGTCGCCACAGGGGTCAGGGTCGTCACACTTCCTCCACTTCGGTCCACCGGCCGTTCTCGGCGGCGGAACGTTGCACCGCATCCAGCACGAGCTGCGCCTGCAGCCCGTCCTCGAAGGACGGTAGCGGTTGCCGACCTGCGGCGATCGCCTCGACCAGGTCCTTGACCTCGTGTACGAACGTGTCGCCCCAGCCGAGGGTGTGCCCGGGCGGGTACCAGCCAACCAGGTACGGATGGTCCGGTTCGGTCACCAGCACCCGCCGGAAGCCGACCGGATCAGAAAGGTCGGCGAACTCCAGCTCGTTGAGGCGTTCCAGGTCGAAGGCGAGGCTGCCGGCCGAGCCGTTCACCTCGATCCGCAGGGCGTTCTTGTGGCCGGTCGCGAACCGGGTCGCCTCGTACGAGGCGATCGCGCCGCCGTCGAACCGGCCCAGGAACAACGCCGCGTCGTCCACGGTGACCTCCCCGCGACCTTCTCCGGTCGGGAGCGGCCGGGACCGGACGAACGTCTCCAGCAGCGCGTTCACCCCCACCAGCCGCTGCCCGGTGACGAACTGGGTCAGGTCGACGATGTGCGCGCCGATGTCGCCGAGCGCGCCACTGCCGGCCTCCTCCGCGCGCAGCCGCCACTCCAGCGGGTGGTCCGGATCGACCAGCCAGTCCTGCAGGTACTGCGCCCGGACCTGGTGGACCGTGCCGAGGCGGCCGGCCGCGATCAGGTCCCGCGCGTACGTCACCGCGGGCACCCGCCGGTAGTTGAAGCCGACCATCGCGCGGGTCCGGGCAGACCGGGCCGCCGCGACCATGGACCGGGCCTCGGCGACGGTGTTGGCCAGCGGCTTCTCGCAGAGCACGTGCTTGCCCGCGGCCAGCGCGGCCAGCGCGATCTCGGCGTGGCTGGAGCCGGGCGTACAGATGTCGACCAGGTCGACGTCGTCGCGGGCCACCACCGCGCGCCAGTCGATCTCGACCGAGTCCCAGCCGAACCGATCCGCGGCCGCCCGGACCGATTCCGGTGAGCGTCCACAGAGGACGGTCAGGCGCGGTCGCAGCGGCAGGTCGAAGACGTGGCCGGCGTTGCGCCAGGCGTGCGAGTGGGCAGCGCCCATGAAGGCGTAGCCGATCATGCCGACCCGCAGGTCCGAAGTGGACACCCGCTATCGCAGCAGGGCGTCGGCGTCGGCGAGCACCGCCGCGTACGCCTCGCGCAGCGCGGTGGCCGGCTCCGCGTCCGGCAGCGTGAGCCCCGGCACCTCCCAGGACGGCGGCTCGGCCTGACCGGACAGGGTCCAGGCGGCCTGGCGGGCGGCGCCGAGCGCGACGTACTCGGCCGGCTCGGGCAGCGTCACCGGGACGCCGAGGATGGCCGGGGCCAGCGCCCGCAGCGCCGTCGAGCGTGCTCCCCCACCGGTGAGCATCGCCCGCCGGATCGGCACGCCCTGGGCCCGCAGCGCGTCCAGCCCGGCGGCGAGCCCGCAGAGCAGTCCCTCGACCGTGGCCCGGGCCAGCGTGGCCGGGGTCGCGTTGGCCCGCGACAGCCCGGTGATCAGGCCGCGCGCGTTCGGCAGGTCGGGGGTGCGCTCGCCGTCCAGGAACGGCAGCAGCACCAGCCCGCCACTGTCCGGTGTGGACAGCGCCAGCTCGTCGAAGCGGGCCACGTCGACACCGAGCAGGGTCGCGGTCGCGTTCATCACCCGGGCCGCGTTGAGCGTGCAGACCAGCGGCAGGAAGCGGCCGGAGGCGTCGGCGAAGCTCGCGACGTACCCGCTGGCGTCCGCGGTCGGCACCTCGCTGACCGCGGCCACCACCCCGCTGGTGCCGATCGAGATGGTCACGTCGCCGGCCACCTGGCCGAGCCCGAACGCGGCGGCCATGTTGTCGCCGGTGCCGGGCGCGAGCACCGCTCCGGTCGCGGTCCGGCCCACCGCCTCGGCCGGCGCCGCCACCCGGGGCAGCCCGATCTCCCGGCCGAACGCCAGCCGCAGCAGGTCGGTCCGGTAGTCGCCTGTGGACGGTGACCAGTAGCCGGTGCCGGAGGCGTCGCCGCGGTCGGTGGCCGCGGCGGCCACGCCGTCCGTCGACAGCTGCGCGGTGAGCCAGTCGTGCGGCAGCAGCACGGACGCGACCCGAGCGGCGTTGTCCGGCTCGTGCTCGGCCAGCCAGCGCAGCTTGGTGATCGTGAAGCTGGCCACCGGGACCAGGCCGACGGCCTCGGCCCACTTCTCCGGGCCGCCGAGCTCGGCGATCAGGTCGGTCGCGGCGCCGGCCGAGCGGGTGTCGTTCCAGAGCAGGGCCGGGCGGACGACCGCGCCGCCCTCGTCCAGCGCGACCATCCCGTGCTGCTGGCCGCCGACTCCGATCGCGGCCACGTCGTCGAGCAGGCCACCGGCGGACGCCTTCTCCAGCGCCGCGGCCCAGACCGCCGGATCGATCTCGGTCGCGTCCGGGTGCGGCGCGGAGCCGGACCGGACCACGGCGCCGCTCCCGGCGTCACAGACCAGGACCTTGGTGGACTGGGTGGAGCAGTCGATGCCGGCGACGAGGGTGCTCATGGTCCGATCCTCCGTCACGAGGCGCCCGTGCGTCACGCACGGGCGCTCGGACGATGCGGCTCACGATGCGGCCCTCCACCTCGGCGGTCGCCGGGGGCGACGCGATATGGTGACCGTAAGTAGCTAGAACACACCCCGTCGGTGCGGCAGACGAGTGATCGCACCCGGCCTGCACCGGGCTCGCTCTCCAGTTACGACTACGGAGTTACAAGCCGAGCTCGGCCCGGGCCTGGTCCACGTACTCGGCGGCGGCCGCCCGGACGGCCGGGTCGCCCCGGTCGATCCCGGCGTCGAAGACCAGTTGCCAGCTGACCCCGTCCTGACCGGGCACCCGCCGGCCGACGACGCGGACGCCGCGCCGCGGGCCGGGGCCGGCCACGTCGGACAACGGGTGGTGGCGGGTGAACGCGATCGCCTTCTGCACCCGGACCCGGACGGTCTGCGGGATGTCCCGGGGCTGGTCCAGCCGGACCGCCCGCGGCGGCTGCTCGACCAGGACGCCGTCGCCGGAGTCGACAGCCGGGATCACCGTGAGGGTGTTGTCCTGCCAGGTCGCCTTATCGATCAGGTGCCAGGGCAGCCGGTCGGGGATGCCGGGCAACCAGAGCCCGAGCGGGGTGGCGACGACGGCGCCGCCCGACGCCGGAGCCCAGGACACGACCCGCTCGTCCGGGTCGAGCCGCGCGGTCGCCCCGGCCGGCACCCGCTCCGGCTTGCGGAACAGCCTCACTGCTCGCACGGTTCGCCTCCGGGCTCGCTCCGCTCCTCGCGCGGCAGTCTCGGCGAGCCGCCGTGGGAGGCGCTGCGATGCTCACTCCCCCGTCGGCTCACTGGGCCCCCAGGGCCTGCTCACGCAAGCCCCGGTTGAACTGCTCCAGCGCGACCAGCTCGCCGAACAGCCGGACGTGCTCGTCCGGCTGTTCCAGCGGGTTCACCCGCTGCAGCCGCGACCGCAGCGCCTTGATCTGGCGGGAGACGCCGAGCTCGCGCAGCCGGGACAGCTGGCTGGCGACGTACCGCTCGTCGGGCAGGCCGTTGGTGCGCGGCCGCTCGACGGCCAGCTCGGTCAGGGTCGACTTGGCCACGAGGTCGGCACAGTACTCGCCGATCCGCTCGACCCACTCCGGGCCGCTGCGGGCCGCGGAGGTGCCGCCGGCCGCGGACATCGCCTTGCGGATCAGCGCGTACGTCGGCTCGGTGAAGGAGGTCTCGTCCAGCGCGTCGAAGACCGGCCCGGCCAGCTGCGGCACCTGGACGGCCAGCTTGAGCACCTCGCGCTCGACCGCGAGGGCCGGGTCGTCGCGGTTGGGCCGCGGCGCGGGACGGCGGCCGCGGGTCTGCTGGTTCTCGCCGGCCAGCTCCAGCACCCGGGCCAGCACCGGCTCGACCTCCATGCCGAGCATCCCGGACAGCCGCCGCGCGTACTCCGGGCGCAGCGCCCGGTCCTTGATCCGGGCCACCATCGGCGCGCCCTTCTCCAGCGCCCGGATCCGGCCCTCCGGGTTGTCCAGGTCGTACTCCTTGAGCTCGGCCCGCAGCGCGAACGCGACCGCCGGCTGTCGCCGGGCGACCAGGTCCCGTACGGCCATGTCGCCCTTGGCCAGCCGCAGTTCGCAGGGGTCCATGCCGGACTCCTCGACCGCGACGAAGGTCTGCATGACGAAGCGCTGGTCCTCGGTGAACGCCCGCAGCGCCGCCCGCTGACCGGCCTCGTCGCCGTCGAAGACGAAGACCATCTCGCCGGCGAACTCGTCGGAGTCCAGCAGCAGCCGGCGCAGCACCCCGATGTGCTCGTTGCCGAAGGCGGTCCCGCAGGTCGCCACCGCGGTCGGGACGCCGGCCAGATGGCACGCCATCACGTCGGTGTAGCCCTCGACCACGACCGCCTGCCGGCGCCGGGCGATCTCCTTCTTGGCGATGTCGGCGCCGTAGAGGACCTGCGACTTGTGGTAGAGCGGGGTCTCGGGGGTGTTGAGGTACTTCGCCTCGATCGGGTCGTCGTCGTGCAGCCGCCGGCCGCCGAAGGCGACCACGTCGGCGGAGATGTCGCGGATCGGCCAGAGCAGCCGGCGGTGGAAGCGGTCGATCAGCGAGCCCCGGCTGGACTGCCGGGACAGCCCGGCGGTGACCAGCTCGGCCTGGGTGAAGCCGCGGTCGAGCAGGTGCGAGGTGAGCGCGTCCCAGCCGGCCGGCGCGTAGCCGCAGCCGTACGTCTCGGCGTGGGACTGGGTGAAGCCGCGGGCGGTGAGGAAGTCGCGGGCGATCGCGGCGTCCGGGCTGCGCAGCTGCTCGGCGTAGAAGAGCGCGGCCTCGCGGTTGGCCTCCACCAGCCGGCCGCGCTGGCCCTGCGGGCGGGACGGGGCCGAGCCGCCCTGCTCGTACCGCAGCCGGATGCCGGACCGGTCGGCCAGCCGCTCGACCGCCTCGGCGAAACCGAGCCCGTCGGTGCGCTGCACGAACGCGATCACGTCGCCGCCGAGCCCGCAGCCGAAGCAGTGCCAGAGCCCGCGGGCCGGGGTCACGTTGAAGGAGGGCGACTTCTCGTCGTGGAACGGGCACAGGCCCTTGAGGTTGCCGCCGCCGGCGTTGCGCAGCGCGACCCGCTCGCCGATCACGTCCTCGACCGCGGATCGTTCGCGGACCAGTGCGATGTCCTCGTCCCGGATCCGCCCTGCCACGCGGGCGATCGTACGTCAGCGCGAGGTGCGGGAACCGGCCCGGCCGGTGCGGGGTGTGCGCCGATGTCCGCGTCCCACGACGTGCCCGTGCGCGGACGCACCGGCGTACCCCACCACACCGGTCGTGGCCGAGTCGGCCGGCGGCCCGGCGACGCGGTCCGGATCGCGTACGTGGACCGGACCGGGGCGGGCTTCACCACCTCGGTCCTACGCTGGACCGATGAGCGAGCCGGAGAGCGCGGGTCACCAGCCGTTCCCGGCGTTCGCCACGGCGACGGTCGACGAGTCGAGCTTCGACGGGTACGCGTCGGTGCTGGACGGGTTTCGGGACCGGCCGGACAGCGAGCCGCTGACCAGGGCGGTCGAGGTCGCCACCCGGGCGGCCGCGATCGACACCGGCGCCATCGAGGGCCTGTACGAGGTGGACCGCGGCTTCACCATGACGGTCGCCCGGGGGGTCGCCGCGTGGGAGAAGGTGCTCGCGGCCCGGGAGCCGGTGGTCCGGCGGTCGTTCGAGGACGCCCTCGGCGGCGTGGTCATGGCGGGAATCCAGGCCCGCGGAATTCTGCCCTACAGCACGATCGACGCCGCCGTCCGGAATGCTGACCGGGTCGAGCCGGCGTTCCAGTTGGTGTCCTCGGACGCGACGCCGATGCCGGTCGAACTGCGAGACATCCTCCCGGTGCTGAGCTCCGTGCTCCGGCTGAAGCTCGGCATCTGGGCGGACAACGTGGTCG
>DASYKU010000102.1 GCA_035995165.1 Mycobacteriales bacterium | reverse complement strand
CCCAGGCGCGCACCGACCGAGGCGCCACCATCGCCGACGTACTGGCCTGCTAACGGACCCTCACAGTCCCCGTCCGCGCATACGCTCACGTCGGCAGGAGCGATACGGCTGCCGCCCGGCTCAAGGCGGAGTCGTGCGTTGCCGCAAGCGCGGACCATGGCACTCGGGCCGAAGCCGGGCGTGCCGGGCGGTGAGCGCTTCGCCCCCAGACCGTCGCGACAACCTCGGCGAGGCGCCCCAGAACGCCGCGGCCTTCGCCAGGTGCGGCTCCATGACGGCCTGGCGGGTCGCGTCGATTCGGCTCCAGTACGGGTCCGGCGGCAGGGACATGCCGTGCAGTGCGGCCAGCTCAGTGCCCAGCCGGGATCCAGAAACCGACCGGAGGCCTGACCCAGCCGGATCGCGGCAGGTGCGGTTCCACCGGTCCGACGCGACCCGGTCGGCATCGCGACGATGCCCGATGTCACGTTCTCGACCCCGGCGGTGCGGTAGAGACATGCACCTCACTGGGCACCGGCAGGCGGTGGTCGAGGCTGTGGTGACGGCCGGAGCGGTGGCCGGCGCCACCGAGGGGAAGGAGCGCATGGCGGTGCCGGGTGCCGTACGCGCCGACCTGGAGGAGTTCTTCCGCCGCGACTACCAGCGGGTCGTCGGCGTGGCCGCCCGGGTGCTGGGCTCGCGGGACCAGGCCGAGGACGTCGCCCAGGACGTGTTCCTGTCCTTCGGCCGCTCCTCGGTGCCGGCCGGGGAGGCCCGCGGTTGGCTCTGCGTCGCCGCGGCCCATACCGCGCTCAACCTGCTCCGATCGGGGCGCCGTCGCGCGTCGCGGGAGGAGACCGCCGCCGCGGCGGCCGACGGCACCGTGTCCGACGTGGCGGAGGTGGTGGTGACCAACGAGGACCGCCGGCGCGTCCGCGCGGCGCTGGCCCGGCTCCCTCACAGGCAGGCCGTGGCTCTGGTGTTGCGGCACAGCGGCCTGAGCTACGCCGACGTGGCCGCGGCCCTCGACCTCTCTCCCGGCAGCGTCGGCACCACCGTGCGACGCGCCGAGTCCGCCCTGCGCAAGGAGTTGCGTCATGCGTCATCCGACTGACGGCGTCCTGCGCCGCCTGCTCGACGAGCCGGCCGGGGTGGCCGACTCCGACCGCCGACACGTTGCGGAGTGCCCGCAGTGCCTCGCCCGGCTGGCCGCCATCCGCGCGGACGCCGACCTCGTCGACGCGGCGCTGACGGCCGAGGGCGGCGCGGACGTCGACGTCGCGGCCGCCTGGCAGCGTCTGTCGACGGCCGTGCCGGCCAGCAGACCCGGGCGCGCGGCGCCGCCCCGTACGCGTCGGCTGCACGCGGTCCTGCGCCGGCCCGCCGTCGCGGCCGTCGCCGTCGCCATCGTGGTGACCGGCGCCGGCGCGGCTGCGGCCACCGACTGGCTGCCGATCTTCCGGACCCAGCGGATCGCGCCGGTCAGCATCAGCACCGCCGACCTGGTCGCCCTGCCCGACCTGAGCGCGTACGGCCAGGTCCGGGTGACCGCCGACCCCGACGTGCACGAGGTCCCGGACGCGGAGACCGCGGCGGCGCAGACCGGTCTCGACGTGCCGGAGGTGACCAGCCTGCCTCGCGGGGTGAGCGGCGAGCCGGTCCGGCAGGTCGGTGGCCGGGCGAGCGTCACGTTCACCTTCTCGACCGAGCGCGCCGCCCGAGCTGCCGCCGCGGCCGGTACGACGCTGCCGCCCCCACCGCCGGGTCTGGACGGGAGCTCCGTGCGGCTGATCGCCGGCCCGGGCGTGGCCCAGGTCTGGAGATCCTCCGCGGGCGCGCCCGCCCTCGTCGTCGGTCGCGCCGTCGCGCCGTCGGCCTTCTCTTCCGGGATCCCGTTCCCGACGGTGCGGGATTACCTGTTGTCGCTGCCCGGCTTGCCCGCAAACGTCGCGGCGCAATTGCGCACCTTCACCGGCGACGGCTCCACCCTGCCGCTGCCCGTGCCCGCCGACCGTGTCACCACCTCCTCGGCGCAGGTCGACGGAGTGCCCGCCACGGTGCTGCGGACCCGGGACCGTACGCTGGCCGCCGTGGTGTGGGTGGACGGCGGAACGGTGACCGTCGTGGCCGGTTCGCTGGACCCGAGCGAGATCCTGACGGTCGCCCGGGAGCTGCGGTGACGGGCGCCGCCGCCCCCCGCGCGGGGGCCGGCCTCATCGCCGACCTGCCCGCGGCACCCGCCGTGTGGTGCTCAGGCCTGCGCAAGCGCTACGGCCGGCAGATGGCGGTCCAGGACGTGTCTCTGGAGGTGGGCCGGGGCGACGTGGTCGGCCTGCTCGGTCCGAACGGTGCGGGCAAGACGTCGGTGATCAAGATGCTGCTCGGCCTGGTCCGCCCGGATGCGGGCGAGGTGCTGCTCCTCGGGCGGCCCGCCGCCGATCCGGCCGCGCGCGCCCGCGTCGGCTACCTGCCGGAACTCTTCCGGTACCAGCCGTGGCTGAGCGCGGCCGAGGTGCTGGCCCTGCACGTGCGGCTGTCGGGGATCGACGTGACCGCGCAGGACCAGCGGGAGCGCCTGGCGCTGGTGGGTCTGGCCGACCGGGCCGGCGATCGCGTGGGCGGCTTCTCGAAGGGGATGCAGCAGCGCCTCGGGCTGGCCGTCGCCCTGGTCGCCGGACCCGAGCTCGTGGTCCTGGACGAGCCGACCAGCGCGCTGGACCCGCTCGGCCGCGCCGACGTACGGGACATCGTGCTGGCACTGAAGTCCCGAGGAGTCGCGGTGCTGCTCAACTCTCACCTGATCGGGGAAGTCGAGCGGGTCTGCGACCGGGTGGTCATCCTCGACCGCGGCCGGGTCGCGGCCTCGGGCACGCTCGCCGAGCTGCTCGGCCAGCGGGAGGTGCGGCTGCAGCTGACCGACCTCTCCCCCGCGGCAGAGGCGCGACTGGCCGCGACCGGCACGGTCGAGCGGGCCGGCGACTGGTACACCCTGGTGCTGCCGGCCGACGACGACGCAACAGCCGTTCCCGACCTGGTGCGAGACCTGGCCGCCCTGGGGGCACGGGTGCACGCGGTCGAGCCCGCGCGGATCACCCTGGAGGAGCGCCTGCTCGGCATCCTGCGAGAGGGTGCCGCCGCCCGGTCGGCAGGAGCGCGGTGACGACGGCCCGGACGGCGCTGATCGTCGCCGCGCTGACCCTGCGCGAAGCGTCCCGCCGGCGCGTGCTGCTCGCCCTCTCGGTGCTCACCGTCGTCCTGATCGGGCTGAGCGGCTGGGGATTCTCGCGCCTGGCGGCGGAGACGGGTGGCACGCTCACCACCGGTGAGGCCCGGCTGACGGCGTCGATCGTGCTCAACCTGGTGATGTTCGGCTACAGCCTCATCGCGGCGCTCGGCACCGCCTTCCTCGCCGGCCCCACGCTGGCAGGCGAGACCGAGTCGGGCATCGCGCTGTCCGTGCTGGCCCGGCCGATCCGCCGGTCCGCCTTCCTCCTGGGCAAGTGGCTCGGGCTGGGAACCTTCGGCAGCGGCTTCGTCGTCCTCGCCGGGCTCGCCCAGTGCCTGGTCGTCCGGGCGACGGTGGACTACTGGCCGCCACGGCCGGCCGCCGCCCTCGCGCTGCTGGCGGCCCAGACCGCCGTGCTGCTCACCCTCGCCGTACTGCTCTCGACCACCATCTCGCCGATGGCCTCGGGCGTGGTCGCGGTGGGCCTGTTCTGCACGACCTGGGTGGCCGGTGTGGTCGGTGGCATCGGCACGTCCCTCGGCAACGACGCCATCGCCCGCGTCGGCACGGTGTCGCGGATGCTGCTGCCCACCGACGGCCTGTGGCGCGGGGCGATGAACGCGTTCCAGGACCCGTCGGCGCTCACCGTGTTCGGGGGCCAGGACGGCGAGGCATTCCCGTTCCTGAGCGCGGCGCCGCTGACAGCCGCCTACCTCGGGTGGGCCGCGGTGTGGGTGGCGATGATCTGGGGGCTGGCGGCGGCGTCCTTCCTGCGCAAGGACCTGTGACGGCGCAGGCACATCGGCTGTCTCAGACTGGACGGTTCCGGTCTGGCCAGGCCGGGGTCGAGGTGTCCGGCGGGGTGGCTCTCACATCGGCTGTCCACCGCGGGGTTGGTGTGGCTCAACTCTGGCGTGCGTCTCGTCGGGCACCGCACTCCCAGCGCGACCACGGTCTCGGACCGACCCGGCGCAGGGTATGCGGAGGCTGCGGGGGGCGTCCTGCTCGACTGCGCGACCCTTGGGTCACGCGGATGAGGTGCGGCCGACGTCGACGTGGAGCTGATCGAGAACCGGACGCTCGACGGTCACATTCACGAGCTCATCTGCCGACCCACCCTCCACTGACCGTCTCGGATTCGAAGAGGATCCGTCATGCCGGCACTTGGGGTGGCGGTCGAGGTCATCGCGGGCTCGGTGTAGCGCAGGGTGGCTCTGGGGTCGGTCGGCAGCGGCTGAGCGCTGTGGCCGTTGAGTCTTGCGACGGCGCATGCGCGTGCCGTCAACGATTCAGCGACCGCAGCGGTCCACACGCTTCCAGGGCCAGTCGGTGGCGAGCCAGCGCGCTACGGCATCGGCGAGTGGTACGTCGAGGCCCGATCTGTCCGCCCGCACCCAGGACTGCACCGTCACGTCCCACTGCGCGGAGGGCGAGGGATACAGGTAGACGCACCCGATGACGTCGCTGTCGCCTGGGTCGAGGACGGTGAAGGTGAACCCGGCGCCCCGCGTGAAGTCCCCGGCGTGGCGGCGAAGGTCAGCGAGGTTCTCCTCGAGCGTCATACCGGTACGTGGTGGCCAATTGCCGTCGGGATAGCCGGGGGTCGAGCGTATGTGTTCGATGCTCGACATCCAGGCGGCATGGTCGGCCCGATTGTGCTGCGGCCCCAGTGGTTGGAGGTGGAACTGGCCGGTGGCGAGGGATGTCGGCGGATCGAAGCCGACGGGCACGAACACGTCCGCGGTCATGAACGGGACCGTACTGGGCTTGCCAGACCTCCTGCACTCGCGTTCTTCTCGGCGGCACACTCGTTGGGCGCACGACTCGCGGCTCGGCCAGCAGGGCGTCGAGTTCGGCGGCGACGGTTGACGCGCTGGTCCAGGACCGCGAGCAACTGCGTCAGGACGGCGCGGCGGTGGAAGTGGTTGCCCAGCGGGCGTTCCAGTGCCGGATCGACGTGCAGCAGCGCGTTGGTCGGCCGGGTCGCGCGCCCCCAGCCGCCGCCGACCGGCGTCAGAGCGGGTCCCTCTGGACGAGGATGTCCCTGCGCGCGTACTGGTCGAGGATGCGGACCGAGTCCTCCCACGCCGCCTTCACTCGGCGGGGATGCCGTCGGTGGTGGGGATGTGGTTCCGGTGAGTCCGGAGCCTGCACCCCACCGGAGGCGGCGGTCCCGTGCTCCTCGGGCGCGGACGGCCGGACTCTGCTGCGTCCTCACCGCTCAACGGAGAGCTGACCAGAGCTGCGCAGCGGCGGTCACACGGCCGGCGCGCGGCCGAGGATGGTCTGCCTTGCGTGCTGCCCGAGGATCCGGTCGGTGACCTGCCAGGCCTGCCGCACGTCGTCCGGGATGCCGGGCGCGGTCCGCATCGTCCGGATGTGCCCGTCGAGCTCGCCCGTCGCGGTCAGGAAGAAGGTCTCCGCGATGAACTCGCCGAACGCCTCGGCCTGGTACCCCTTGCGGAAGTCGGCGTCCGCGCCGCTGGTGAAGGGGACACCCAGCAGGTAGAGGCCCTTGCCCTGCCGCAGCACCGTCCACGCGTCGTACAGCTCGCGCGTCTCGGCCGGCAGCTTGCCCCACGGCTCGCCGGGCCGTTCCCGGTCGAAGATCGCGCGGATGTCCGCGAGCCGCGCGACGATGCCGGGCGGGACCGGCTGGCCGGCGGCCTGGGCGGTCGTGACCGCCTGCTCGAGCTGGGTCCGCTCGACCTCCAGGTCCTGCGCCTCTCCGCCGGCCCAGAACCTGGGCACCTTGCCGTTGCCGGGCAGCGCTCCGTCCGGGACGAGCAGGCGCTGGTAGGTGGCGTGCCCGGTCTCGTGCAGCAGCATGTTGAGGAAGGACTGGGGGCTCTCCAGGTCCAGCTTTCCCAGGTAGACGGTCTTGTTCTCGTACAACCCCTCGCCCCAGGCCCGGAGTCCGCCGGCGCCGAAGTGGTACCTCAGGTTGTCCTGCTTCAGGTAGGCCAGCAGGGGCCGGTTGGCGTCCAGGAACGCGTACGTGAACCGGGCCTGGGCGGAGGGGATCGAGCCGACGACGGTCAGCTGCTGCTTGAGTCCTGTCCGGGCCACTTCCGTCTGGTACATGTCGACGGCCAGCGCGTCGTTCAGGCCGACCTGCCCGCCGCCGGCCAGCTGGTCGTAGGCAGCACCGATTCGCCTCGCCAGCACCACCAGCTCGGCGCGGGTCATCGTCGCCCTCCCCGCCGCGGTCAGCGCCTCGATCAACATCTCCAGCTTCTCGCCGTGGGCGGGGCCGATCTCCAACCCGATCGCTGTCATCAGAGCCAGGTCCGAGCTCACCGCGGTCAGGTCCAGCACGGCGCGACTCGCGCTCGGTTGCTGGGTCGGCGCGGCCGCACCCCACTGCCGGACGGGCGGCGGGCCGGGCGGCGCGGCGGGCCCGGGGATGACCGTGACCAGGGGCGTCCCGGTCCCGGCAGCGGGGTCGGCGAAGGTCACCTTCGGGGCGGGCGATCCCGGCGGGCCGGCCACGGTGGTGCTGCCGGTCGGCGCCGGGCCGACGAGCTCCTTCTTGCCGTCCCGCTTGGTCAGCTTCTTCTTCTTGCTGCCGGACTTCGACAACATCGAGCCCTCCCAGGGTGAGTGTCGGAAGTGGGGTGCCGGTCAGCCGACCGCGGCCCGGTAGGTGAGGACGAGGCCGACGTCGAGCAGGGCGGCCCGGTCCCCCTCCACCGTGAAGGTCAGCGGGGCGGCCGCGTCGGTGCCGATGGTCAGGCCGGGCGTCGGCAGCAGCGTCGCGTCGGGCAGCGGGAGCTGCTGGCCGCCGTTGAGCACCAGCCGGGCGGCACCGCCGGCGGCCCGCTCGTACGCGGGATACACCGCCTCGATCTGCCGGCCGGCCATGCCCGGGAACAGCTCCGGGGTCAGCGGCAGCGCCAGCTCGGCGGTGTCATCGGCGAGGAACGCCGCCCACTGCTCCGGGAAGTCGTGGGCGAGGTCGAAGTACCGGGCCGCGGCGTACGGCTTGAGCATCCCCTTGACCGCGCCGGCAAACAGGCCGCCGCCGCTCTCCGCGGTGTACTTCACCGTCAGGATCACGTCATAGGGGTCTGCGCCGGCCAGACCGGAGCGCTCCAGCCGCCAGGTGGAGACTGCGCCGGTGCCTTCGAACGGCAGGTACCTGTCGTCGTCGAAACGGGTCTCGAACAGGCCGTTGTTGGTCTGCCCTTCGTCCACTTCGGACAGTGCGACCTGCTGGCTCGGCCGCCAGTCGGCGCGGACGGCCTCCGGCGGCGGTCCCTGCGGGTCGAGCAGGTACTGCACCGCCTTCGGGTCGGCCGCCAGCACGGTCTTGTGACCGAGCTGGGTCAGCGTCGCGTTGACCCACATCGGCTCCCCGTCGGCGTCGACGAACGAGACGGTGACGGTGCGGAGCTGGCGGCGGAAGTGGCCCGGGAAGTCCCGGTCGTACTCCGCCTCGGACAGCGTGAAGTCGCAGCGCCCGGTGCCCAGCAGCGCGAGCAGGGCGAGCGGGTCCACCTTCAGCAGGGAAACCTGCTTGGTGATCTCCATCCCGCGGCCGCCGCCGTCCAGGTACGCCCGGCCGAGCCGCTCCAGGTCCATCCCGAGGTTCTCGCCGGCGAGCAGCCCGCTGCGCCGGCTCTCCCAGTACGTCGGGCGGATGAAGGACGAGTCCTCACCGGCCCCGGTCTCGAACTGGTACGCCCGCTCGGCCGACCGCGCCGTCTCGTACGCCAGCGAGTAGGTCTGGAAGTAGAGCCCGGACAGCTGCCCGGACATCCACCCGTACAGCTCGCTGCTGCTGAACTTCCCGGTGAGGAAGGCGGACACCTCCTCGTTGTGCCGGACCTGCTGCTCCAGTATCTCCAGGTCGCGGCGGGCGGAGGCGACCTGCTGCCGGCCGCCGGCGAGCTGGTGCTCGATCTGCGCCAGGTCGCTCTGCGCGGTCTTCAGCTGCAGGTCCCAGTCCTGCCCGCGGCGCTCCTGCTCCGCCTTGGCCCCGAGCAGCTCGCCGGCCACGCTCATGCCCTCGCCGATCGACTCGCCGACCTCGGCCGCCTTGTCCAGGGCGTTGCCGAGCTCCTCGCCGCCCTCCTCGACGCCCATGATGAACGGGCCGATCAGCACCTCCGGGAAGCCGAACGCGATGCCGGCCGCCACCTTCAGCACGCTGGAGGCGAAGTGCGCCGCCGCGGCGCTGCCCATCATGCCGAGCTGGGCGCTCTCCAGGGCGGACAACCCCTGGGCGACGAGCTGCTCGTAGTGCCCGGCCCGAAGCTGGGCGCCGGCCTGGGCCGCGGCCAGCTCCTCGACCGACTCCTCGGCCGCGCTCAGCTGCGCCTCCTTGACCGCCCGGGTCAGTCCGAGGATGACGGCCTCCTGCCGGCCCTGCAGGCGGCTGAGCTCCTCCGCGTCCCGCTTCTCCAGCACGGCCAGCAGGTCGGCACCGAACTGGCGCAGTTTGTCGGCCAGCTCCTGGGCCCGGCGGAAGACGGCCGAGAACCGGTACGCCGGGACGGGGACCGCGCTCGCGGAGGCGACCGCCGCCGCCGGGGAGAGGCCGGCCGCGGTGGCCCGAACCAGCGCCATCGGGTCCACGGGCGGCTCGAACAGCGGCACCGGCTGGCTGACGCCGAGGATGGTCAGGGACTGCCGGATCTTGCGCAGCCGGTCGGTGATCCGCTCGGCGTACTCGTCGAACGCCGTGTTGTCCGGGACCGTGAAGTAGTCGCTGGCCACGCCGGCGTTCACCGCGCCGGGTCCGGTCAGCATGCTGCCGCCGGCGGTCAGCAGGGCGACCACGCCGCCCTCGCCCGGGTCCAGCTCGGCGACCGTCTCGGTGGCCGGGCGCAGCGCGGTGCGGAGACGGTCCGGCCGCTCGCCGAGCAGGTCGGCGGCCAGCACGTAGAGCATCCGGGCCTCGTCGATGGACTCCGCCGTGTACTGCTGGAACAGCAGGTCACCCCAGTCGAGCAGGTTGTCGACGTAGCTCATGACCACCGCCCGCCGGTACGCCACCGGCCGCAGGTCGGCGATCGCGTGCGGGTCGAACGGATCGTCCCGGTACGCCTGCAGCAGCGTGTCGCGGTCGCCGAGCCGGTCGACCTGCTTCTCGAGATCCGCCGCCACGCCGACCAGCTCGCCGACCCGGTCGAGGACCGCGCGCTGCTCGTCGGTCTTCACCCGGCCGGCGACCGTACGCAGGGCGGACTGCAGCGCGTCCTGGGTGGCGGCTGCGGTGACGGTCCCGAGCGCGGTCAGCTCGGCGTCGCCCTCCGGCCGGCGGTACGCCAGCGCCGGGGCCAGCGTCCGCAGCGCGGTGAGCACCGGGCCGGCCGCCTTCTCCAGCGAGGCCGGGGTGAGCCCGAGGTCCCGCAGCTCGGCGATGCCGGCCTGCAGGGTGTCGGCCAGCAGCCGTACGTCGACGGCCAGGAACGGCAGGAACCGCCAGCAGGAGTCCGGGTCGGTCGGGTCGAAGACGTACTCGTACCACTGCTTGGCGTCCTCGAAGCGCTGCGCGGCGTTGAGCGCCTGCGCGATCAGCAGCGGCGCGTGGAAGAAGATCTCCCAGTAGTAGAGGCCGTTCGCGCTGGTGAAGTCGAGGTGCGAGCCGGCCGGCAGGCGGCCGGGATCGACCAGGTCCTTGTTCACCCGCACGGCGGCCACGTCGTCGGCGCTGGTGGTCACGGCCAGCTCGTCGGTCTCCTGGGTGGACAGGTCCAGCAGTGCCGGCACGCCGCCGGACAGCAACCGGCGGTTCAGCGTCGAGGCGGCCCCGGTGGTGAGCCGGACGATGTCGAACGGCAGCGTCGTCAGCTCGTACGGGCGGGGCACGGTGCCGACCCGCGCGTGCCGCACATACTGGGCGCCGGTGAAGAGGAACAGGCCGTCCGTGGCGTCCAGCGCGGAGTCCAACGGGGACGGCAACTCGCCCCAGGCCTGGGCGGTCGGTCGCAGCCAGGGCATCGTGTCGGGGTCCTGGCGGGCGTCGAGCTTCGTGTACGACGCGCCGGCGAACAGGTAGACGTCGGTGCCCCGGGGCAGCGCGACGTCGACGGTCAGCGGCAGCGGCTTCGGGTAGCCGTCGTCGACGAGTTCCGGGACGGCCGAGCCGGGCCCGAGCGTGTAGCGGACGTACTGGTTGCGGCGGCTCAGGTAGAGCCGGCCGCCGCCGACCCAGGCCGCGTCGACGGCCCGGTCATGGGCGATCAGGGTCGGGTCGGGCCGCAGCCGCCGGGTGCGGGTGGTGCCGTCCGCCGCGACCTCCCGGTAACCGCTGGGCAGGAAGAAGTAGCGGGTGCTGCCGCGCCCGTGCGCCGCCAGGATCCGGGCGTCGGTGGGCAGTCCGTCGGGGTTGCCGGCGAGCGGGCGGGGATAGCCCGCGTCCGGCTTGCCGTAGTCCTCGGTCCGGCGGGTGCCGTTCGACGCGCGGTCGGTCCAGCGCGCGTAGCGGTCGCGGGAGATCACGAACGTGTCCGTGTCGGTGACCAGCACCGCGTCCGGCTCGTCCAGACCGTTGGGGCCGGGTGCGAAGGACCAGTGCTGGTCGGACTTGCGCGGCTTGTCGAACCCGGCCGCGGAGGTGACGAACTCGTGGCTGTCGCGGCTGAAGAAGTACTCGACGCCGTCGCGGCCGGTGAAGGCGACGTCCACCCGCGCCCACTGCGGCAGGTTGTCGGGGTTGCGGGCGAGGTCCCGTGAGGTGAAGTCGGCGTCGGCGACCCGGAATGGCTCCCCGCCGAACCGTACGTAGCGGTTGCGGGTGAAGACGAACGTCTTGTCGCCGCGGGCCAGGACCGCGTCGACCTCGCTGTCCCGCTCGTCCGGCAGCACCGCGCGCTGGCGGCCCCACCGGGCGGCGATCGGCGCCCGATCGCCCGGGGTGCCGTTCGGCGGCGCCGCCGCGTACTCGCCGGTGGTGTCGTCGAAGAAGTACCGGGTGCCGTCGGGAAGCTCGACGGCGGCGTCCACCGCGCGCCAGGGCGGCAGCCGGTCGGTGTTGCCGGTCAGGTCGTCCGGTTCCTCCTCGGGATCCGGGACGACGGGCCGGCACAGGAAGCTGCCGCCCTTGAGGTCGACGCTGAACCACGGCCAGATCTCCGCGCCGGTCGGGTGATCGAAGCGCACCACGTCGGCCGGGCCGACCGTGTCGACGAAGATGGTGGCCACCCGGTCGGCGGTCGCCGCCGCGGCCGAGTCGGCCGCGAGGTCGTCGATCAGCTCGACCACGTCGGGAGTCAGCGCGGCCGGGTCGTCGAGCAGGTCGTCCGCGTACAGCTCCGGGTTGAGGTCGAACAGCAGCGTCCGGCGCAGGACCGACCGGGCGACGGCGACGGCCGTGGTAGGAGTGGTCGCGGTGGCGAGGGCGGTGTTGGTCGCGGCCGCCTGCGCCATGAGGATCTGCGCGACGGTGCGGAGGACCGGGTCGTTGACGAGCTGGGCCGCGGTGGCCGGCGCCGCCGGCGCGGCGGCGGGCGCGGGCTCGTCCCCCTCCGCCGCCGGCGGGATGACCGTGTACGAGCAGGACACGAGCACGGAGTCCCGGTCCGTACCGGCCTTCGTCCGCGGGCGAAGGATCATGGTCAGGCCGGAGATCCGACCCTGGTCGGTCGGCCCGAAGCCCAGCGTCTGCACCGGGACCCAGGCCTGGTCGAGGTTCTGGAACGAGTACGAGATCCGCACCCGCGTCCGCCGCGACCACTCCTGGGCCGGCTGCGCGGTCGGCGTGCTCGCGGTCGTCGCCGTGCCGACCTCGTCGGCCGGAACGGTCTCGGTCGTCGCCCAGAACACGAAGACCCGCCCGAAGGCGTGCACCGGACGCACCTGGTCCGCGTCGATCTGCAGGTCGACGTACTGCCAGGGCTCCCAGGCCGCGGACGTGCCGTCCGGGCCGGCGAACTCGGCGCGGCGGACGTAGTAGCGCCGCGGGTCGGTCTTCGTCCGTCCGAAGAGGACCAACCGGCGGGGGCCGGCCGGGTCCTGGTCCTTGGTGTAGACGTAGCCGCCCGCGATGGTGAGCCGGGAGACCTCCGTGTACTCGTCCAGATAGCGCTTGTACGCCCGCTCCACCGACTGCGCGGTGATCTCGCTCTGCAGCAGGTCGTTCTCCAGCCCGCGGAACGCGGGGGTCCGGCTCGGCCGCAGCTCCGGTCGCAGGTAGTTCTCCGGGTAGAGGAAGACCTTGCGGTTGGCCGCCCAGATCGGGTAGCTGCGCATCCAGCTCCACCAGGCCTTGATCCGCTGCCGGATCCCGTCCGGGCCGCTGTCGCCGTCACCCGGCCCGGTCTCCAGGTTGAGCAGGTAGCGGTGCACGTAGAGCTGGGTCGCCGCAATCGCCTCGCGCACCCGCGAGGTGGTGCCGCGGCTGCCCATGTCGACGTCGATGAGGAAGCGCCGGAACAGGTCATGGGAGTCGCGCAGGGCGGGCGGGTGCGCCGCGCTGCGCCCGACGACGGCGGCCACCAGGGCGTCCCGCCGGGCCTCGTTGAGCTCGTCGTGCAGCTGCCGGGACAGGGTCGGCCAGCCGGCCGGGCCGGTGCGGCGGGCCAGCAGGTCGAGCAGCACGGTCGCGGCGGCGTCGCAGGCGGCGGCGAAAGCGGCGTCGGCCGCGGCGTCGGCGTCGGCGTCGGCGTCGGCGGAAGCTGTGCCGGCGGCCGGGCCGGTGCCGGCGGCCGCGGCGGTGCCGCCCGCCGGAGCGGCGGGCGGCTCGTACAGCGGGGACCAGATGTCGGTGCGGACCCGGGACGGGCCGGTGCCGAGCGGGCCGGTCAGCGCGAACAGGTCCGACAGCTCGAGCAGGAACTCCAGCTCCACCCGATCCTCGTCGGCCGGCGCGTCCGACAGGAACCGGCTGTGCCGGCGGCACCACTTCACCTCCTCCGGATCCCAGCCGAACAGCCCGGCGAGGTAGCCGTACGGGTCGCCGACCGCCGGAGAGCCCGGCAGCAGGAACGCGGCGAGGCCGCCGTCCCGGTGGGCCCGGTCGAGCTCGGCGAGCCGGGTGACCGCACGGACGTCGGCCAGCCGGTAGTCGGCCGAGCCGGACCACCGGTACCGGAACGGTTGCGGCAGCGTGCGGTCGATCTCGGTCAGCTGCCCGCCGGAGTAGCGCACGTACTCGTCGCCGTGGCACAGGTAGACCCGGCCCTCGAAGGTGAACGCGCCGTCGACCTCCGGCTCGAACGCCGGCGGCAGGGTGCCCCAGTTGTCCTTCACCGAACGGGGGCCGCCTTCGTCCACAGTGTCCGGTGGGCCGGGCCGGTAGCGGACGAACTGGCCGTGGGCGAACGCATACAGCTCGCCGGTGGGCGCGACGAAGGCCGCGTCCAGTGGGGCGCCGACGGCCAGCTCGTTGTGGACCGTCCCCCAGGTGCCGGCCACCGGCGCGACCGTGGCCGCCCCGTCCCGGACGCGGACGAACCGCCGGCCCGCGAACAGGTACGTGCTGCCGTCGGCGCCGGTGAAGGCGGCGTCGATGCCGTCCCGGAACTCCTCCGGGAGCTCGTCCAGCCCCAGCTCCCCGGCCAGCGCGTCGGCGATCCGGCGCGGGTAGCCCTCGTCGACCGCAGCGTGGTCGGTGCCGGAATAGCGAACGTACTGGTCGCCGGAGAAGAGGTAGGTCCAGCTGTCGGTCACCAGCGCGGCGTCCACCCGCCGCCGGTCGGCGATGGTGTTGCGGACCTGGCCGAGGACGTCGAGGTCGTAGCTGGCGGTGCGGGTCCGGGACACCGCGTGGCAGACCTCGCCGACGAACACGTGCACGGTTCGCCCGGTTCCGACCACGGCGTCGACCAGGGTCCGGGAGCCGGCGGCCGCGCGCTCGGCCAGCTCGTCGTCGAACGCGACCGGCAGGCCGGCGAACGGCTCCTCGGTGCGCAGGTGGCCGGCGATCGGCTTGGGGTAGCCGGCGTCGACGTACCGGTAGTCGGTGCCGGAGTAGCGGACGTACTGGTCGCCGGAGAACAGGTAGGTGACCCGGCCGGGGTCGACGAACGCGGCGTCCACCCGCCCGCCCTCGGCCAGCGTGTTGCGGGGCGCGCGGCCCCAGTGCTGCTGGATCGAGGCCCGCGGTCCGGCCGTCCCGTCCTGGTGGCGGACGTACTCGCCCGGGAAGAAGAAGTAGGTCGCCCCGTCTCGGCCGATGAACGCGGCGGTCAGGCCGTCCGCCCGGCCGAGGCCCGGCCAGAGCCGCTCCAGCGGCCGCGGGTAGGACCAGGTGCCGGCGGCCAGGTCGTGCTGCAGGCAGCTGCCCGAGGTGAGCAGCAGCATGCTGTCGCCGTCGACAAGCACGGCGTCCGGGGCGGTGAAGCCGTCCGGGCGGTACTGCTCCGGGATCTCCCAGAAGCTGGCGTCGATCAGGCGCGGCCAGCCGTCATCGGGCTCGGTGTAATCGCTGCCGGAGTAGGCCACGCAGCGCGCGGTGCCGGCCGGCCCGGGCGGCTCGACCAGGTAGGTGGTGCCGCCCCGGACGAAGGCGAGCGCGACCCGGTGAAGTCCGCCCCAGTGCTCGGCGACCGGGCGCGGGTCGCCGTCGGTCGGGATGTCCACATAGGACGATCCCGGGTAGGTGAGGAACTGGTCGCCGGAGAAGACGTACGTCCGGCCGTCGGTGCCGGCGAACGCGGCGTCGACCGCGTCGTCCTGCCGGAGCATGTTGCGCGGCCGGCCCCACTCCTCGCCGAGCGGGTAGGCCCGGTGCAGCTCGGTGTTGAAGCAGCTGCCGCCCTTGAACAAGTAGGTGGTGCCGTCCACGCCGGGCAGCACCGCGTCCAGGCCGGTACGGAACTCGGCCGGCACCCCGCTCAGGCTGCGCGGGCGGGCCGAGGTGGCCCCGACGGTCAGCCCTTCCGGCGCGGACAGGTGCCGCCAGGCGGCCCCGTCCGCGGCCAGGATCGCGCCGTCCTCGACGAAGGCGCCGCGGACCGGCCCGACGCCGAGGTCGTCATAGCGGCGGTAGGTCGCGTCCGAGACGCTGTGCAGCTGCGACCCGCGGACCAGATGGACGGTCCGGCGGTCGGCGAAGGCCGCGTCCACGCCGTCGAGCGCGACGTCCAGGCCGGCGAACCGGGGCTCGCCGGTCAGCTCGGCCAGGCCGCGCGGGTAGCCGTCGTCCACGGTGACGTAGTCGGTGCCGGAGTAGCGGACGAACTGCCCGCCGGAGAACAGGTACGTCCGGACCGGCACCGCTGGGTCGGACGACGGGACCACGAGGGCGGCGTCGACCCGTCCGGTCCGGGCGATCGCGTTGACCACGTTGCCCCAGAACGGCGCGATCCGGGCGGGGTAGCGGTCGTCGACCCGGGTGTACTCGCCGTCGGAGTACCGGACATACCGGTCTCCGGAGAAGACGTAGGTCTTCTCGTCCTTGCCGACGAAGGCCGCGTCCACCCGCTCGAAGGGCATGCTGTCCCAGTCCGCCGGCAGCGACCGCGGTGGCGACCACCAGCGCCGCTTGTTGTCGAAGACGACGAAGCGGCTCCCGGAGAACAGGTACGTCCGGTCGTCGGCCCCGGTGAGGACCGCGTCGACGTGGGCGAAACCGTCCGGGCCGAGCAGGTCGTCCGGCAGGTTCCACCAGTTGTCCGCGAGCGGGCGGGGATAGCCGGTGTCCGGCTCGGCGTAGCGGCGAGTGGAGTAGCGGACGTGGAACCGGTCCGCGGTGGCCGGGTCGCAGTGCACCTCGACCGCCGTGGCGGTGCGGCGCAGCTCCAGCCCGATGCCGCCGTCAGCGGCCAGCCGCCAGCCGGTGTCCGTTGTGGATACTGCCGGCTGCTCGGGCAGCAGGATGCCGTGCTCGGCGAACGCCGGCCGGGCCGGCCGGGGCAGCCGGCCGGCGTCGAGGTCGGCCGCCAGCTCGGGCGGGAGCGTGAACAGCAGGCCGCCGGCGCCGATCAGGTGGGTCGCGCCGTCGAGCACGAAGGCGGCGTCGACCTGCCGCAGGCCGCCCCAGTCCCCGGCGATCGTCCGCGGGTAGCCGCCGTCCACGACCGCATAGTCGGCCCGCGAGTAGCGCAGGTACCTCTCGCCGCTGAACAGATAGGTCTTGCCGTCCAGGCCGAGCAGCGCGGCGTCGACCGTGCCGCTGGGCAGCACCGGGCCGAGCACGCCCCATCGCTGCGGGGTCGGCACCGCCTCACCCGCGGTGCCGTCGGCGCGGATCGCGACCGTACGGCCGTCCTTGAACAGGTGCAGCGTGCCGGCGGGGTCCCGGAAGGCGGCCTCCACCCCGGACCGGAACTCCGCCGGCGCCCCCAGCTCCGTCCCGATCCGCCGCGGATAGCCGGGATCCACCTGCACGCCGGCGGTCTCGACGCTGTCGGAGTAGCGGAAGACCTGGTCCCCGGCGAGAACGACGACCGCCGGGCCGTCCGCGTACGCGGCGTCCACGGGGCCCGCGGCCAGCTCATTGCGGACCACGCCCCAGGTGCTGGCGACCGGCTGCTCCACCGCGCCGTCGCCGACCGCGACGAACCGCTCCCCGGCGAAGAGGTAGGTGGTGCCGTCCCGGCCGCAGAACGCGGCGTCGAGGGACCGCCGGAACGCCTCGGGCAGCTCGGCCGATCGCTCCTCGCCCTCCCACCAGCCGCCGATCGTGCGCGGGTAGCCCTCGTCCACGTACGTGTGGTCGGGGCCGGAGTAGCGCACGTACTGGTCGCCGGCGAAGAGGTAGGTCCGGCCCTGCTCGTCGACGAAGGCCGCGTCGACCCGGGCCGGGTCGTCGAAGGTGCTGGTGACCTTGCCCCAGGTCTGCTCCCGCGGCGCCCAGCGGCCGCTGCCGGGTTCGCGGACGTACGCGCGCGGGCGGCCTTCGCCGTCGCGGCCGACGATCCACTCCGTGCCGGCGGCGTCGGTGAAGGCGGCGTCGACCGCGGCGAGATCGGCGAACTGGGGAGAGACCGCGGGCAGCGGCTTCGCCGCCAGCAGCTCGTACGTCTGTCGCGAGTAGACATAGCAGCACTGCTCGCGGAACAGGTAGACGTTGCCGTCCCCGCTCTCCAGCAGCGCGTCGATCCGGTCCACGCCCGGCGGAAGCGCCAGCGGCTCCGGGAACTTGCCGGTCAGGTCCTGGTCGCCGAACGCGACCGCGACCTCGTCCGCGCTCAGACCGAGCTTGCCCGCCAGCACGGCGAAGGCCTCGATGCGGCGGAACGCGCGGCGCAGGCCGGCGTTCGGGGCGGACGCGCCGGAGGGCGCCACGACGCCGGTCGCGGCGGTGCCGGTGCTGGCCGGGGGTGCCGCCGGCGCCGTCTCAGCGAGAGCCGGCGGCACCAGCAGGTCCAGCACCGCCGCCGGGCCGCCGGCCACCGCGCCGCAGACGGCCGCGACGGTGTCCCCCGGCAGCCCGAGCGTGTCCTGCAGCACCGCGGTCACCGCGCCGGCCTGCTCGGCCGCGAGCCGCGCCAGCGCGCCGGTGATCTCGGTCGTGGCCGCGGTGAGCTCGGTGGCGACCGCGTGCAGCAGGAAGAAGACGTCGGTGCTGAAGTCCTCCAGCTCCGGCAGCAGGAACCCGGCCGCGTTGTGCGGGTAGCCGAAGTGGGCCAGCCGGTCCTCCGGCACGGCCAGGTCCTCGGTCAGGTCGCCCGCCTCGATCAGCCGCTCGACCAACTGCTCCCGGTCCTCCAGCTCGAAGCCGAGCTCCGCGAGCGCGTCCAGGTCGAGCCGGTACGGGCGGCCCTCGTCCAGGATGGTCCGGATGCGGGCGGCGACCGTCGCGTTCTCGGCCGCGGTGCGGCCGGCCACCGGCGGCGGGTCGCCGGCTCCCTCCGGCACCCGGCCGTCGACCAGGTAGCCGGCGTCGAGCGCGGCTGCCACCCGGTCCGCGACGGCCCGGTCCGCCAACTCTCGGAAGTCGTCGGGGGAGACGGTGAGCAGCTCGGTCCGGGTCTGGCTCAGCTGCTCCTGCATCGCGTCCAGCACCCGCCTGCGGTACGGGTAGAACTCGAGGCCGAGGTCGAGGTCGGTGACCGCGAGACGGAGAAGCAGCCGCGGGTCGGCGTACCGGTCGTCGGCACCGAGATAGCCGTTGAACCGCAGGCTTTCCACCAGGCCGGCGAGCCGCGGCTCGTCCAGCGGTAGCGTCGCGAAGATCGCCGGGTCGAGGGCCACGGTGGCTCCGTCGAACCGGGTGGCCAGCTCCCGCAGCCGGGTGAGCACGGCCGGCCCGACCGCAGCCAGGTCGGCACCGATCTGGAAATCCGCGGCGTTCCCGCGGTCGGCGAAGAACGCCGGCCACAGCACCGTGCCGTCCTGGTCCAGGTAGCCGTTGAAGATCAGGTTGTCGTAGAGCTCGGCCTGCTCGGCGTCGGTCAGGTCGGTCAGCCCGGTCAGGTCGGACGGGTAGAACACAGGCGTCTCGCCCCCGTCCTCGTCGCCGGCCGCAGGACAGAGCTCGGCGATCAGGGCGAAGACGGCGTCCCCGCGCCGGCCGAAGTCGCCGGTCAGCACCAGTTGCTCGTCCGGTCCGGGCAGCGCGTCCTCCACCAACACCCCACCGGCGTCCAGCCCCCCGCGCAGCGCGAGGTTCGCGTAGATCTTGGTGGCGAGCCGCTCGTCCAGGCCGAGCTCGAGGAAGTCGTCGGCGGTGATCCGGCCGAGCTCGGTGACCGCGGGGTAGGCGATGATGGCGGCCGCCGCCGGGTCCAGCCGCAGCAGCCGGTCGTCGCGGGCGGATACCGCCCCGTCGGAGTCGGCGGCCACCACACTGTGGATCACCTGCGCCGCGCGCTCGCTGAACCGGGCCGAGACGAACAGCTCGGGAGCCAGCTCGACGGTCTCGAACTGCTCCCGGATGCCGGCCAGCACCGCCTGCTGCGTCGCCGATGGGGCCGGGGAGGCGCCGGCGGCGCCGAGGATCGCGTGCAGCTCGCGGCCGCTGATGCTGCTGGCCTGCAGCCACCCGAGGACCGCGACCAGGGTCTGCACCAGCCAGAGGCCGGAGTCGACGTCCCCGACGGCCAGCACGGCGTCCAGCCGCTCCGCTTGCACGCCGGTGTCGACGAGCAGCGGCACGGCCGGGTAGCGGCGGGCGGACGGGTCGCTGTCGACCGCGTCGAGCACCTCGAACAGCTCGGCCACCGGCACGCCCAGGGCCGTCGCGAGCCGGCTGACCCGGTGCAGCAGCGACAGCGCCGGAAGGCCGATCTCCCCGCCGTCGAACAGGGCGGCCCCGTCCGCGCGATCACGGAAGCGAGCGACCACGGCGGCCAGCACCACGTCCGGCAGGCCGAGCGCGGTCCCGACCCGGCGGCGGAAGTCCGCGTTGCGGGCGGCCAGCAGGTCGCCGGAGCAGGACAGCGTCCGCAGCCCCGCGTACGCCGGCGGCAGGTACGCCGAGCCGCGCAGCACCGAGCCCTCCACCGAGGCGTACGGGCCGTTGAACACCCGGTCGAACAGGTCTTCCGGGACGTCTCCGGTGCCGAAGCCGAGCGTGTTCATGGGCGCGACCAGGCTGGCGACGGCGTCGACCGGGAGGCCGACCCGGCGCCGGAGGTCGAGCAGGACCGCGATCCGGCGCAGCGCGGGAAGGTCGATCCGGTTGTCGCAGCACAGCCGGAGCACCAGGTCGAGGTCCGGCAGCGACAGCCCGGTGTGCCGGGCCAGCCGGACGAACCGGTTCACCCGGTCGAACCAGGCGATCGGGACCGACCCCGAGGGGTGCACCAGCCGTTGCTCGTCCGCGTCGAGCGTGACCGGCGCGGTTCCCCCGGAGACGAAGAACGCCGACGCCGCAGCCCGCTCGGCCGCGGTGCCGCCGGCCGACGTCCCAGACAGTGACCCGTAGACCAGGTCGCGCAGCTCGGCCGCGGTCAGCGTGGTCGCCCGGCGGAACCGCTCGGCGTCCGCCAGCGCGGTCCACCTCTCGGTGTCCCCGAGCTGATAACACCGGCGCAGGTCCTGCCCGTCGGCCAGCACGGTGGTGAGCAGCCGTACCTCCGCCGGGGTCAGCCCGAGGAACTCCCGGGCCACCACGTCCGGGTCGACCTGCTCGGCGAACTGCCGGTACAGGTCGACCGGGTCCACCTGCAGGTGGCCCAGGATCCGCCGCAGCCGCTGGTGCGGCAGCGAGAACGGCAGGGTGAACGGGTGCCGCGAAGCAGCCAGCAGCTGGTAGGCGTCCTTGCTGCCGCCGGCCCGCAGCTCCCGCTCCAGCACCTCGTTGACGATGTCCAGGTAGGGCAGCTCGGCGTAGGTGTGCTCGGCGTCCAGCGGGACGGCGGCGATGTCGGGACGGCGGCTCAGCAGTTCCCGCGCCGCGCCGCCAGTGGCGTCGTCCCCGTCGCTGTCGCCGTCCCCGTCGCTGTCGCCGTCCCCGTCGCTGTCGTCGTCCCCGTCGCTGTCGCCGTCCCCGTCGCTGTCGCCGTCCCGGTTCCTGAGCAGGTCCAGCAGGTCGGCCAGGTACGCGGCCGGGGAGTACACGCTGCGGGCCTCGTCGCCGTCCCGGAACACCAGGTCGCCGAAGAGCTTCTCGTAGCTCGGCATGGACGCGTCCAGGCTCACTGGTCCTCCTCGGTACCGCGGCGGGCCGGGCGCCGGCGGCCCCCCGATCCGAGCGGGCCGCTCGGTAGGCGTGCCGGGACGAGCAGACCGAAGGCGTGCTTGACGCAGCGCGGCCTGCACGTGGGGTACCTCAACGGGAAAGAAAGCTGAGCGCGCTGGCCCAGCCGCAGATCAACCACTTACGGCCGCCTTCCCCCCGCGACGCAGCAACTGGGTCAATCCGTGTTCCTGTCGCGCTCAAAGATTAGCGATGTCCGTTCCACCTCGAACCCCGCCGAATGGCGCAAGCGGCCGCAGTACGTCTGGCTCCCGCCGCGAACCGGGCCGCGCCCGACGGCCCACTCAAGTCGCCGGCGAAGTTCGTCACAGCTCCGCGCAGAAGGACCGCTCCGCCCACAGCCTGGGACAGCACACAGCGCCCTGACCACTCGGTGGACCAAGATCGATCCTCCGACCCCAAGTCGTCGCTCGAAGACTGGCTTGCTGGGTCCAGCACTATGAGCTGCCGCCGACGTGCAGGACCGGCTACGAATTAGCGGAGCCTCACCTACGGGATTACGGCAGAGAAGTGCGCCGCCCACTGGCGGGAGATCAAAGCCCAGTACCGTCCTCTGCCTGCGGCTGCGGCAGACGCGTCATGTATCGAGCCGGATTCTTCCTCGGCCTGGTCCCAGTTCGTAGGTCCGCTGCGAGTGAGAGTCTGAATGTCCGGATGCGGGCCGGAAGGCTCGATGATCATGGCGGCGAGCAAGCGGCACCGATGAACGGCTCTCACACCGGGCGGATCAGTTCTCGGGGTCCGACCAGATTCACGAGACCGGTCGGTGAGGTGCACGTCTACAGCGTTGCCGCCGCCGGAGACATGACACCGTCCCGCTGCCGAAACCGCCGATAGGTTGCCGGTAGGTTGCCGGTCAACTCCCGCAGATCATGTGATTGGTTTTCGGTGTACGACAATTCCGATGATGGGAGCAGCGGTGCTGCACAGTCGCTTTAGCATGCCCAGGATCCATTCACTCAGAGTGGTCCGCCTGGCCGCCGCCGCCCTGGCGGTCGGCATCGTCAGCGTCCCCTTGTTGTCGACCCCCGCCGTCGCGGCGACCACGACCCCGCGCAGTTGCGAGTACTTCAACACCGGCGACGATCTACGGGAGCTCTCCATCTGCGTCAGCATGTGGGAAAGCGGCATCCCGGGGCAGGCCCGCGTCAAGGTCGATATGCACACCTACAGATTCGCGAACGGCGCCAAGCTCGACTCCGTGTCCCAGTCGATCAGCATCAACGGCGCGCACCTCACGCCGGGGGGCACGGACCCGGACGTCCCCTTCGGCACCAGCAGCGGCACCAACACCTGCCGGCTGAGCAGCCCCTCCGGGCCGGTGAGCTCGTGTTCGATACCGAACACGGCCACGGTCACGTTTTACAGCACGGCGGTCACCGCGAAGTCGTTCGGCTACACCGGATGCGTCGCGGAAGCATCGTGGCGTGACGACCTCGGAAACGCGCACTTCCTGGACATGAACCACCCGAGCCACCCGGACACCATGAGCGTCTGCCATAGCCTGAACCACTGATCCCCGCGTCAATCCTGCTCTCCCCCGGGCCGATGGCCCACCGTGTGTACGTCGGCCACATATCGCCTGATCAGGGACGACACATTGGCGCCGAGCACCGCCGGCCCGACAGCGACGAGAGCCCCCGGGGACCTCCCCGGGGGCTGTCGTGTCCGATGGCCGTCCGCCTGAGCCCGCACCGCATGGTGTGCGTTTGCGGGGTCCCGCAATGAGGAGGTACTGAGAACGCCTACCGTGGCGGATGCACGGTCGATACGACGACGGGAGGACGGGTCCATGTCACATGTACGACGCTTCGACCACGTCGGCCTCACGGTCGCTGATCTCGACGTCGTGACCGCCTTCTTCGTGGCGCTGGGCCTGGAGGTCGAGGGCAGGACGTTCGTCGAGGGCGAGTTCTTGGACACGGTGTGCGGCATTCCCGACTCCCGCACCGAGATCGTCATGCTGAAGCCGCCCGACGATGGCACCCGCCTGGAGCTATCGAGCTTCGTGCGACCCGACTCCGTGCCCGGCTCACCGGCCGCCATGGCCAACGAGCTGGGATTGCGCAACGTGGCTTTCGAGGTCAACGACCTGCAGGCGGCTGTCGATTGGGCAGCTGCCGAGGGCTACGGACTGGTCGGTGGCATCGGCGAGTACGAGGGCGCGTGGCGGATGGCGTACGTCCGGGGGCCGGAAGGGATCATCGTCTCGCTGGCCGAGCGCATCGGCTGAGGGTCGCAACGCCCGCATCCGCCGCGGGTTGCGTGGTCGGGACCGGCCCATCCACCCGCTCACCGTGCCCTCCCCCGGTGTGGCACGTTCAGCGGCTTGGACCGAGCGATGATTCTCCGCCCACCCCGTGCCGGCGTCGCCGTCGCGGCCGCTTCGGCGACCGGGTGCGGCTTCGGGCTGTAGAGCCCCCACCGGGCTCCGGCAGGTGGTACGCGCCTTTCCGGACTACCGGTGGGATCTGAGCCACCTGCTCGTCGACGGGGACTGGATCGCCGCCCACTTCGCCGACACCGGACCCACAGCGACACCGCGTTCGGCGTGCCGGCCACCGGCCGGGTCGTCCGCACGCAGGAGTTCGCGTTCCACCGGATCGAGGTCGGGAAGATCGCCGAGGTCTGGGCGACCGCGGACGATCTGGACCTCCTCACCCAACTGCAGGACCAGACCTCCGGCTCGAACACGCATGACCAGTGGCAAGCGGTGGAACAGCCGCGGTCCCGGAGCAGAGCCGCACGTCCCGGGATCGACCCCATTCAGCTATGCAGGGACCGACGACGGACGAGGCACCGACCCAACGCTTGACGCGGAACGCCTCATGCTGATGTCCGAGGATGTCGATTCCGCCGTTCCGCTCGGCAGACGCTTGGACCTGGGCGAAGTCGACGGATCCCGAGACCGGCCGGTCGGCGTCGATCGGCACGCCGGCGTCCCAGTAGAACGCCTGCCGCGGGACGGGGCGGCCCGGCCACGGCCCGCCCGTCCGGTCGTGCCGGTCAAACCGCCATGTCACTGGCGTTACATCGCGGCGCCGCAGTCTTGCTGCCACTTTCCCTTCCCACGTCTCAGGAGGACACATGAAGAGCAGCAAGCGGCGGATCGCCACCGCCCTGGCGCTGACGCCGCTGGCGGCGCTCACCGGTCTGGCGGTCTCGGTGACCGGGGCCCAGGCGGCGGAGACGACGGTGTCCCCCACGGTCGCGTACGTGCTGGAGGCGTACGACCACCAGGTCGTCAGCGTCCACGCGGACGGCACGGTCTCCACGTTCGTCAGCGGGCTGAACGCGCCCCAGGACATCTCGGTCGACCCGGTCACCGGGACGCTGTACGTCGTCGACAAGCGCGTGGCGGGCGGTGGCTCCACGATCACGACCTACCGGTCGGACGGCGTCACGACCGGCTGGTCGGAGATCTTCCAGTACGTGGTCCCGGCGATCGCGGCCTACAACGGCACGCTCTACATCAGCCGGGGGGATGACGTCTTCGCGGAAGGGACCGCCGCCAAGGACTCGTTCGGCATCCCCGATGCCATGGACCTCGCCGTCACCGGCGATGGCACCCTGTACGCCGCCCGGGGCACCGACGTCAACGGGCTGGTCAAGGTGACTCCCGACGGCACCAAGTCCTACGTCGACGTCGACACGACGCCGACCCTGACCCGGATCTCGTACCCGAAGGCGCTGGCGACCACCCCGGGCTCCCGCGACGTGTGGGTCAGCGACGCCAATCGGAGCATCTCGCCGTACGCGGGTCGCGTGGTCCAGCTCTCCGGCACCACCCCGGCCAACCTCTATCCCGGCTCGCAGACCGAGATCGCCCCGGTGATCGGGGTCAGCCCCGACGGCAGCCTGATGAGCTGGGACGGCATCCACGCCCGGCTAGTCAGCACCAGCCCGACCGGCACCCAGACCGTCGTCGCGACGGGGATCTCCCAGCCCGCGGCGATCGCGGTGGCCCCCAGCCTCATCGCCGGCCGCGCGGCGCTCCAGGTCAGCAGCTCGATCGAGAACGAGGACTGGTCGAAGGTGAACCTCACCAACGGAAGCCTGTTCAGCTGGGACTTCGACCGGGGCTACAGCAGCGCGTCCTCGGTCGCCAACACCGTCGCCCAGTCGGTCACCTACGACCTGGGCAGCCGGCGCTCGATCACCTCCGCCGTGCTCTACCCGCGCACCCAGGTGCCCAACGAGCCCATCGGGATGTCCGGCGCCGGGTTCCCCGCCGACCTGCGCTTCGACGTCTCCGACGACGGCGCCACCTGGAAGACGGCGGCCGCCTTCACGGGCCAGTCCGCCGACGACGGGCACCCGCGGACCTACGTCCTCCCGCCCGGCACGAACGGCCAGTATCTCCGGGTCGCCGTGACCAAGCTCGGCCGCCCCGCGTCCGACGACACCGGGTATCGCTTCCAGCTCGCCGAGCTGAAGGTGTACGGATCGATGCCCACGCCGATCAACGGGACCGCTCCCGGCGCGACGCTCAACACGCCGTACTCGTACTCGTACGCCAACGCCAAGGACCCGGCCACGACCTTCCGCATCGCCTCCGGGGGGCTGCCGGGCGGCCTGAGCCTGAGCAGCACCGGGACCATCACCGGCACGCCGGCGGCCACCGGGCCGTCCACGTTCACCGTCGCGGCGCGCAACTCCTACGGACTGAGCACCAAGGCGCAGACCATCACCGTCACCGCGCCGGCCGCGCTCACCGGCACCCCGCCCAGCGGCAGCGTGAGCTCCACGTACAGCTGGTCGTTCGGGGTCAGCGGCTACCCCGCTCCGAAGGTCGCCGTGACCTCGGGTGCGCTGCCCGCCGGCCTGAGCCTGAACAGCGACACCGGCGCGATCACCGGGATGCCGACCCGGGCGGGCCAGACCACCTTCCAGGTGACGGCCACGTCCACCGCGGCCGACACGGCCACCCGGACGGTCACCATGACGATCAACCCGGGCGCGTCCGGACAGCTGGCGAACGCGGCGCCGCCGGCCTCCGTGCAGCCCGGAGCCTGGGAGAGCAATGACTCCGCGCGGATCTTCGCCGAGAAGCAGAACCTGGTCCTGACCGACTCCATCACCGTGGGCGGTAACGCCATCGCCCCCGGCACCAAGGTCAACGTGTACTACGTGCACGCGGACGCGGTCGGCAGCGCCAACGTGCTCACCCGGTACTACGGAGCGGTCCAGTTCGGCGAGCGGGTACTGGGCGTCGCCACCACGGCTACCGACCTGCAGGCCACCGCGGGGTTGCTCGGCAACCCGGGCACGACCTACGCGACCACCCCGGACCAAGGCCTGGAGTCTCCCGACGCCATGACCATCTGGTCCTCGCAGGACACGATCACCCTGGACCTGTCCGTCTACAGCGGCTCGGACGCGGTCCGCATCATCACCCTCGCCCCGTAACCCCCAGCACAGCACGAGCACGGTGGGCGCCTCGCATCCCGAGGCGCCCACCGCCGCAACCACGTGCGGCCGATTCAGCCGAGCGGGACGCGGCCGAGCGGGTCGCCTGGTCCGCGCCGGCCGTCACCGACGTGGAGAACAAGATCAAGCTCAAGCCCTGAGCGACGTGCCCGGCGGTTCCTTCGACCTTCAGGCGCAGCCACATCTCGACGAGGAGCCCGCGCCGTCTCCTGCTGATACTCCTCGCGCTGCCGACACCTCGAACGTCGTTCGCCTGGCCATCTACCTCGACGCGGGGGCATCCGTCGACGAGGCGTACGGCGCCGCCATGCAGGTCCGGGGTGCGCACCCGACGGCGGTCACGGTGCTGCACGTGGCGCGGCTCGGTCGGCCCGGCGCGCTGGTCGAGGTCGAGGCTACCGCCGCGATCCCCGCGCAGCTGACGGACGTCGGCCGCGGCGAGCCTCGCGTCGCGGCCCGGTGGGCCGAGCCACTGCTGCCATACCGTCCGTCATCAGAATCGTTGATCAGACACCTGAGGGGTTGCCGCTCCTGTCGTATCAGAGGAGTGTCGGCAACCGGACAGACGGACGGTTCGCCGGTGAACAGACGACACGGCCCCACCCACCGAGACTCGTGGCATGCGGATCGCGATCGTCACGGAGAGCTGGCTCCCGAGCGTCAACGGGATGGTGACCAGGCTGAGTGCGACCGTGCGCGAGCTGACCGCCCGGGGCCACGAGGTGCTCGTCGTCTCGGTGACGAGCACGGGCGACTACCACGGCGCCCGCGTGGTCACGATGCCGTCGTTCACCGCCCGCATCGCGTACCCGGGCCAGCAGTGGGGCTGGCCGTCGCTCCGATTCCTCCGCATCTTCCGCGAGTTCGACCCCGACATCGTGCATGTCGTGAATCCCGCGTGGATGGGCGGTTCGGCCGTGTTCGCGGCACGCGTGCTCCGCCGCACGGTGGTCTGCTCCTACCACACCGACCTGCTCGCATACGCCGATTTCTACAAGCTCGGCTGGCTGCGGTGGCTGATGGCCCTCCTCCTGCGGACCATCCACAATGCCGCCCATCGCAACCTCGTCACTTCTCGGCACATGGAACGCGTCGTCACGCGGATGGGCTTCAAGCGGGTGCACCTCTGGCCTCGCGGCATCGACGCCGACCAGTTCGCCGTGCCGAGGACCCCGCGCGAGGCCGGCGCGCCCATCGAGGTGCTCTCGGTGGGGAGACTCGCGAAGGAGAAGCACCTCGAGTCCCTCATGACCCTGGCCGCGACGCCGGGCATCCACCTCACGTTCCTCGGCGACGGCCCTCACCGTGCCGAGCTCGAGGCGCGATTCGCCTCGACCGACGCGACCTTCGCCGGCACGCTGCGCGGCGCCGACCTGGCAGCCGCGTACGCGGCCGCCGACGTCTTCGCCCTCCCGTCGCTGACCGAGACGCTCGGTCTCGTCCTGCTGGAGGCGCTCGCCGCCGGGCTCCCGATCGTCGCAGCCGAGAGTCCGGCCTCGATCGAGCTCCTCGACGGCTGCCCGGCCGCGCGGCTCTACGACGACGCCGACGACCCGTCGGTCGTGGCCTCGCTCGCCGCCGAGCTCGTCGCCTCGGCGACGTCCGATGACCTCGCGGCGATCGCCCGCGACTGGCTCGGGCCGTACAGCTGGTCCACCGCGACCGACGCGGTGCTCGAGTTCTACCGGCTGGCGCGGACCCCGCGCGCAGCGCTCACCGTCCCACATCCCTTGCCCGCTCCGGCGACGCCAGCAGCGAACGCCGCATGACACCCAAGGAGAAGACCATGCGCACCCTCGTCCTCGGCGGCGACGGCTACCTCGGCTGGCCGACCGCACTGCACCTCTCGAGCGTAGGCCACGACGTGGCCGTCCTCGACAACCTCGCCCGCCGGCAGTACGACCTCGAGCTCGGCACTTCCAGCCTCGTGCCGATCCAGTCGCTCCCCCAGCGGGTCGCAGCCTGGGCCGAGGTCTCCGGTCGGCGAATCGCCGCGTACGAGGCCGACCTCCGCGACGGCGAGCGCATCCAGACGGTGCTGGAGGAGTTCCGACCGGACGCCGTCGTGCACTTCGCCGAGCAGCGGTCCGCGCCGTACTCGATGATCGACCGCGATCACGCGGTCTACACCCAGTCGAACAACGTCGTCGGAACCCTGAACCTCCTGTTCGCGATCGCGGCCGTCGATCCCTCGATCCACCTCGTGAAGCTCGGCACCATGGGCGAGTACGGCACCCCGAACATCGACATCGAGGAGGGCTGGCTGACCCTCACGCACAACGGGCGCACCGACCGGGTGCTGTACCCGAAGCGGCCCGGGAGCTTCTACCACCTCTCGAAGGTGCACGACAGCCACAACATCGAGTTCGCGACGCGAGCCTGGGGCCTCGCGGCGACCGACCTGAACCAGGGCGTGGTGTACGGCGCCGAGACGCCGCTCACCGCGCTCGACCCGCGGCTGGCGACGCGCTTCGACTACGACGCGGTGTTCGGCACGGTGCTGAATCGCTTCGTCGTGCAGGCGGTCATCGGCACCCCGCTCACCGTCTACGGCCGCGGCGGCCAGACGCGCGGCATGATCGACCTGCGCGACACCGTCGAGTGCATCCGCCTCGCCGTGGAGCATCCCGCCGAACCCGGCGAGTTCCGCGTGTTCAACCAGATGACGCAGAGCTTCAGCCTCGACGACCTCGCGCGGCTCGTGGTCGAGGCGGCGCCGGTGCCCGCCACGGTCGCGCACGTCGACAACCCGCGGGTCGAGCTCGAGGAGCACTACTATCACGTCGTGCACACCCGGCTCGAGGCGCTCGGTCTGAAGCCGCACTTCATGGACGTCGACTTCGTCAGCTCGCTCTACGAGGTCGTCACGCGATACCGCGACCACGTCGATCCGGCGGTGCTGGCCCCCTCCATCGACTGGCGCGCGGCGGGACGGACCGTGGTGCGGTCATGACCCGCGGGAAGCCCACGACGCTGCGCTGGGCGCTGCAACACGGCATGCCGCGCGTCGCGCTCCTCGCGGCGGCGCGCCGGGACGACCCGCTCGCGCGCATGATCCTCGACCCCGCCGCGCGAAGCCACCCCGAGCCGTACTTCGAGCGGATCCGCTCCGACGGCCAGCTGAGCCGCGGTCGCCTGATGTACATCACGGCGTCGCACGCCGCGGCGAAGCAGGTGCTGAAGAGCGGGGACTTCGGCGTCGGGGACGCGTACGCCGCCTATCCGAGGCTCCTCGGCAATGCCGTGCGCTGGTCGCAGCAGCCCGAGTCGCTCCGGGTGACCGACGCGCCGTCGATGGCCGCGGTGGACGATCCCGACCACGCCCGCTACCGGCGGCTCGTGTCGCGGGCGTTCACGGCGAGGACGGTCGAGCGCCTGCGGGACCGGATCGAAGCCGTCACCGAGCGGACGCTCGACGAGATGGCGAAGCGCGGTGACGCGGACCTCGCCACGTCGTTCTCGCTCACCCTTCCGATCACGATCATCGCGGACATCCTCGGGGTCCCCGAGGATGAGGCGCCGGTGCTCCAGCACTTCGGCATGCGGCTAGGGAGGAGCATCGATGCGGGGCAGAGCCTGCGCGACTTCCGCCGGACCGACCGGGACGTCCGTGCGTTCAACCGCTGGCTGCACGGTCACCTCGAACGGCTCCGCCGGGCCCCGGGCGACAACCTGTTGAGCGCCCTGGTGTGCCCCGAACGCGCGGAGGACGAGCTCTCGCCGGTCGAACTGCAGGCGATCGCGGGACTCCTTCTCAACGCCGGGTTCATGACCACGACGACGATGCTCACCTCGGGCGCCGACCTGCTGCTGCGCCATCCCGAGGAGCGCGCGCGGCTCGAGGCAGACCCGTCGCTGTGGGGCAACGCCATCGACGAGATCCTGCGCATGGACGCCCCGCTCCGGGTGTCCGCGCGCACCGCGATGCGGCCCACCGAGGTGCAGGGCCAGCCGCTCGAGCCGGGGACGAGGGTCGTCGTGCTCGTGACCGCCGCCAATCGCGATCCCGAGGCCTTCGACGATCCCGACCGCTTCGACGTGGCTCGCGCGAACGCGCACGATCACCTCGCGTTCTCGGTGGGCCGGCACTTCTGCATCGGGTCGGGGCTCGCCCGCCTCGAGGGCGAGATCGGCCTGCACCGCCTCCTCGAGCGATTCCCCGACCTGCGCCTGCGAGTCGGGGCCGAGCGCCGGGCCTACTGGGGTCTGTCGGCGTGGAAGGCGCTTCCGGTCTCCCTGGGCACCCCCGGCCGGCCGCACGCCGCGTCGATGCGCGACGCCGCGTCGGACGCCGCCGGCGTGCACGGTGCCGGCTCGCCCGCGGCGGGGCATCCCTCATCCGCCGAGCCGTCGAAGTCCGCCGCCTCGATCGCCGAGCGCGCGGCACTCGCCCGCGCAGCTGCGGGAAGCTCGCGATCGTCATGTCCCGCGGCCGCCAGCCGAGCGCGAGCGTGTCCAGCGTGACGACGATGCCCGCGAAACCGGCGGCCTCCGCGCGGCGGACCAGGCTCTCGGTCAGCTCCCGGTCGTTGGGCGGGTACAGCTGGAAGAACCCGGGGTCTCGCCGAGCTGCGCGGCGACGTCCTCCATGGGTATAAGGCTGTGACCTGGGGAGATGGGGCGCGCTCGGCAGGACTCGAACCTGCAACCTCATGATCCGTAGTGCCCTGCCCTCCTAGTGACCTGCGGGTTCTCGTGGGCTCTGGTGGATCGATGGGCGCAGAAAGAGGCATCTCTGGTGACTTTGCCGCGCTCCAGGTCGACATCGCTCCAGCGGAGTGCAGTCGGCTCGCCCCGTCGAGAACCCATGACCTTCGACAATCAGAGGAACGGACCCCAGGCGGGCTCGGCCCACGTCAAGGCCGGGTCGGCGCCACGACCTGTCCCCGCAGGACGATGAGGCGCTGACGGCTCAGCACCGCCGGGTCCAGCGTGGGGTCGGCGTCGTAGACGACGAAGTCCGCCGGTGCTCCGTCATCGAGACCGGGCAGGCCGAGCCACGATCGGGCGGTCCAACTGGCGCTGGCCAGAGCGGCGGTCGTGGGAAGACCGGCATCGATCAGCCATTCGAGCTCACGGGTGACGCGCCCGAACGGCAGGCTGTCGGTGCCGGCCAGCACGGTGACCCCGGCCTCGTAGGCGGCCCGCACGGTGCCCGGCAATGCCTTCGGTCAACATCGCCGATGAACAACTGCTTGGCGAGCTCCGACACCCACACGATCCGGTCTGTCGGTCACCGTGACTGTCACCGCGCGCCGCCCGGCCACGGGGCCACCGGCACGCCCAACACGACCCGGTTCGATGGCCAGGACGTCTCCGGCAGCATTCTGCTGGACTCACGCGGCTGCGTCGAAGCGACCGTCGCCGTGCCATCAGCCGAGGGCAGCGGCACCGCCACGACCGCCTGTGGACGAGGGCAATCTCGCTAGGCGCGACCCGTCCAAGAGCTCCAGAGGCCGAAACTCTCCACAGACGGCCACTTCGAGTAGTGCCCCGCCGACTCACCGCCCCCGACACCACCGCAGCCCTTGACCTCTGAACACCGCACAACCAGCGCCATGAGCGGCCGTTCCGCGCGCCGACTCGGTCACTGATGAGGCCGATGTCCCGCCTACGGCAGGGTCATCGCCCGATCCGCAGCAAGTGCCCGACGTCGTTGACGCCAGTCGTGGCGGCCGGCCAGGGCGGCGATCGATCGTGGTCACCCCCGCGTTGGCTGCGGCGGTCGACGTCCACGCGGTCGTCGGTGCGCCGAGGATCTCCTGAACGAACCAGGCGACCACGAAGGCGTGAGTGACCAGCGCCAGTTGCCGGTCGTCGGCCAGACATGCCTGGACCGCCGCTGCAAGCCGCCTCCACCGGCGTCACGCTCCACCAGAGGCACAGCTGCGAACCAGGAACGCATCCAGTCCGGATACAACGCCTCCTGACCAGGCGCCGGCACCGGTGTCCGATCCTCCAAGGCAACGTCGGCGACGACCGGCGCCTTGCACACCTCACCGAGCAGAGCGGCTGTTTCTGCCGCCCGCCGTCGAGGACCATGCCGCACTTCCACAACGCTCTCGTCCCGCAGCCGCTCGCCCAGCAGCCGCGACTGCGCCACTCCCAGCGGGCTGAGACCCGGGTCCTCACCCTCGCCGGTCGCTTCCCCATGCCGGACGGGAAACAGCCGACTCACCAGCGCTCCATGCCGCCGAACCACATCGGCACGGGCACGAATCGCGTCGGGCCTCGCTCCGCGGCATGAGGTACCCGGCCGAGTGTCAGGAGGCTACAGGGGAACGGTTCGCCGGCGAACAGACGCCGCGGGCTTCCGTCGGCAGTCTCCAGGGATCGCCAAATCCGACGTCTCAGTCTCGTTCCGAAAGGACCCGCCATGTACCGACTGACCTCCGACAACGCCGCCCGCATCTCCCGTATCGCGTCAGCCACGCTCGCCACGGCGGTGATCGGCGGCGCGCTGGCGCTCGCCGCTCCGTCCGCCGGCGCCACGACCGTCTCCGGCACCGTCACCGCCTGGGGCGGGAACGAGGGCGGGCAGTTGAACGTCCCGACCGCCGCCCAGTCCGGAGTCGTGGCCATCGCCGCCGGGGGGCAGACCGGGTACGCCCTCAAGACCGAC
>DASYKU010000101.1 GCA_035995165.1 Mycobacteriales bacterium | reverse complement strand
ATCGTGCACGGCCGGCCGAGCGGGCGCCGGCTCAAGGACGGCGACCTGCTCTCGGTCGACTGCGGCGCGATCGTCGACGGCTGGAACGGGGACGCCGCCGTCACCGTCCACATCGGACAGCCGGATCCGGCCGACGCGGCGCTGCGGGCGGCGACCGAACAGGCGCTGGCGGCGGGGATCGCGGCGGCGGTGCCGGGAGCGACGCTGCGCGACGTCGCCGCGGCGATCGACGCGGTCGCGCGCCGGCACGGGTACGAGCACGTGGCCGACCACGGCGGGCATGGGATCGGCCGGCGGATGCACGAGAGCCCGTTCATCGCGAACGTGCCGACCGAGGAGGGCGGCTGGTACCGGCTGCGCCCCGGCAACACGGTCGCGCTGGAGCCGATGCTCGTCGCCGGCGCGGGCCGCTACAAGCACAAGCGCGACGGGTGGGGGGTCGTCACGGTCGACGGTTCCCGGGCCGCCCACGCCGAACACACCGTCGTCGTCACGGACTCGACCGCCGAGCCCCTCACGGTCGCCTGAGCCCGGGGACAGAGCGAGCACCCGGCGCGCCGGTGCCGGTCGGCGCGCCGGGTGGGGGAGCGGAGTGGGCGGGGCGAGAGTGCCGGAGGCCCGGGGAGGTCCGCTGCCACGCCTCCCCGGGCCCCGTTCCGGTGCCCCCTTACCGCAGGCCGGTGTCCACCGCGGTGGTCAGCGAGCCGTCGTCACCGTCGAGCTCCCAGACCATCACCCCACCGAGTCCCTTCGTCTTCACGTACGCGGTCTTCTGCGCGATGACCGTCGGGTCGTCGTACGACCACCAGTTCGTGCCGTCGTACAGCCACAGCGAGCCGGCGGCGGTGTCCCGGAACCGGGTGCCGGCCCGGTTCTTGAGCACCTTGTAGTCCTCGATCCCGGCCTCCCAGGTGCCCGTCGCCGCCGTCCCGGACTGGAACAGCCCGTTGTTGGTGGCGCCGACCCCGGTCCAGCCCCGCCCGTAGTACGGCAGGCCGAGCAGCAGCTTGGACGCCGCCACCCCGGCCGAGGTGTACGAACTGATCGCCAGGTCGTCGGAGAACTTCACCGGCGACGGGTCGTTCGCGACCGGGAACAGGTTGGCCTGGTGCATGGTCGTGGTCTCCCACGCGCCGTGGAAGTCGTAGCCCTGCACGGTGCCCCAGTCGAGCGAGTTGAAGATCTGCGGCACCTCGAACCCGGCGGCGATCTTGGCCGGGTCGGCCGGCAGGAACGCCGAGAGCGAGAAGTGCTTGCCCACGGTCGCGCCGTACGCGTCGAGCTGGCGCCGGAACTCGGCCATCAGCAGCGTGAAGTTCTGCTTGTCCTGCGGCCGGATCACGTTGCCGACGTTGCCCTCGGACCCGGGCCACTCCCAGTCGACGTCGATCCCGTCGAAGATGCCGGCCGCGGAGCCCGGGCCGCCGGACGGGTCGCCCTGCACGAGCGGCAGGTTGCCCTTGAGGAACATGTCGATGCAGGAGGCGACCAGCGCCTGTCGGGAGGCCGCGGTCAGCGCCGCGTCGGAGAAGAACTTCGAGTACGTCCAGCCGCCGATCGACAGCTGCACGCTCAGGTTCGGGTACTTCGCCTTCAGCTCGCGAAGCTGGTTGAAGTTGCCCTTCAGCGGCTGGCTGAACGTGTCGGCGACGCCGCTGACCGAGGAGGCCGCGTCGAAGGTCTTCTGGTAGTCGGCGAACGCGTCGCCCTGACCGAGCGCGTTGGCCTCGAAGCACCTGCCGTCGGTGCCGACGTTCTCGAAGGCGTAGTTGATCGTGGTGAGCTTGCCCGCCATCGCCTGCGCGTCCAGCGTGTGGAGGGTGAAGTTGCGGCCGTAGATGCCCCACTGGGCGAAGTAGCCGACCTTGCGCGGGCCGCCGGGCGGCGGGGGCGGCGGCGTGGTGCCGCCGGCCGAAGTGGTGACGCTGACCGCGGTGCTGCGGGCCGACACGTTGCCGGCCGCGTCCCGGGCCGCGACCGCGAACGAGTACGCGGTGCTGGCGGTCAGCCCGGCGATCGTCGTCGACGTCCCGGCGACGGTGGTCGCCATCGCCCCGTTCTTGAACACGTCGTACCCGGTGACGCCGACGTTGTCGGTCGACGCGGTCCAGGCCAGGTTGACCGAGGTCGACGTGGTCGCGGTGGAGTGCAGCCCGGCCGGTACCGACGGCGGTGTGGTGTCGGTCGGCGGTGGCGGGGGAGTGGTGCCGCCGGCGCAGGAGCCGCCGTTGATCAGGCAGCTGGCCGGCGCCACGAACGTCCCGGTGTACGCGACGTCGAAGCCCGGCAGCACCGAGCCGCCGGGCGCGATCACGCCGTTCCAGCCGGCGTTGTGCACGGTCACGTGGTTGCCGGTCTGGGTGAAGGTGCCTTCCCAGAGCGAGGTGACGTGGGCCGTGGCCGGGAGGTCGAACTCCAGTGTCCAGCTCGCCGTCGCGGCCGTTCCGGCGTTGGCGATTCTGTAGCTGGCCTCGTACCCGGTACCCCAGTCCGAGGTCTTGGTGAAGGTTGCAGTGACTCCGCCGGCCGCTGACGCGGATCCGGGGGCGAGGCCGAGACCGGCGATGACCAGGGCGGATGCGATCCCCGCGGTCAGGCGCGCGCGACGTCGGAACATGGTGCTCCTCTGGACGACGTGGGCTGAGCTGATCGGACGCGCGGCAGCGGCAAGGTGGACTAGACCAGACTAGACCAGTCACTGTCAATCCCCCGTCCGATACCGTCTGCACGTGCCCAAGCCACTGGATCTGCCGTTCGACCCGATCGTGCGGGCGGGCGAGATCTGGGAACGGACCTGGGGCCCGGCCTCCGGCATGCGGGTGGCCACCTCGGTCATGCGGGTGCAGCAGATCCTGCTCGGCCGGTACGACGAGGTGCTGCGGCCGCACGGCCTCACCTTCGCCCGGTACGAGGTGCTGGTCCTGCTGCACTTCAGCCGGACCGGGGCGCTGCCGCTGAAGGTGGTCGGCAGCCGGCTGATGGTGCACCCGACCAGCGTCACCAACGCGATCACCCGGCTGGCCGCGGCCGGGCTGGTCGAACGGCTGGCCAATCCGCGGGACCGCCGCGGCGCGCTGGCCTCGATCACCCCGCACGGCCGGGACGTCGCCGAGGCCGGCACCCGCGACCTGATGGCGATCGACTTCGGGCTCGGCGCGCTGGACGAGGCGACCCGCGAGGAGGCCTTCGCCGCATTGCGGTCCGTCCGGGCCGAGGCCGGCGACTTCCAGGAGAAGCCCCCGACCGAATCGGTCGAATAGTCCCAGACTGCCCTGTGACCGGAGTCCTGTAGCCGAGATTAGTTGGACGTCCTAGTATTTTGTCGTGGATGACATCGAGGTCGGACGCAAGCGCTGGCAGGAGCGGTACGACGCCTCGCGGAAGCGCGAAGCGGACTTCACCACGCTCTCCGGCGTCGAGGTGCAGCCCGTCTACGGGCCGGCGGCACCTGTCCCCGACTTCGACCGGATCGGCTGGCCGGGCGAGTTCCCGTTCACCCGCGGCCTCTACGCCGGCGGCTACCGCGGCCGGCCGTGGACGATCCGGCAGTTCGCCGGCTTCGGCAACGCGCGCCAGACCAACGAGCGCTACAAGCTGATCCTGGCCGAGGGCGGCGGCGGGCTGTCGGTCGCCTTCGACATGCCGACGCTGATGGGCCGCGACTCCGACGACCCGCGCGCGCTGGGCGAGGTCGGCCACTGCGGGGTCGCGATCGACTCGGCCGCGGACATGGTGGAGCTCTTCGACGGCATCCCGCTGGGCGACGTGACCACGTCGATGACGATCAGCGGCCCGGCCGTCCCGGTCTTCTGCATGTACCTGGTGGCGGCCGAGCGGCAGGGCATCGCGATCGGCGGGCTGGACGGGACGCTGCAGACCGACATCTTCAAGGAGTACATCGCGCAGAAGGAGTGGCTGTTCGAGCCCGAGCCGCACCTGCGCCTCATCGGCGACCTGATGGAGTTCTGCGCGGCCGAGATCCCGGCGTACAAGCCGCTGTCGGTGTCGGGCTACCACATCCGCGAGGCCGGCTCGACGGCCGCGCAGGAGCTGGCGTTCACCCTCGCCGACGGGTTCGGGTACGTCGAGCTGGGCCTGGACCGTGGCCTGGACATCGAGCAGTTCGCGCCCGGGCTGTCGTTCTTCTTCGACGCGCACGTCGACTTCTTCGAGGAGATCGCGAAGTTCCGGGCCGCGCGCCGGATCTGGGCCCGCTGGCTGCGCGACGAGTACGGCGCGACGACCGCGCGGGCGCAGTGGCTGCGGTTCCACACCCAGACCGCCGGGGTCTCGCTGACCGCGCAGCAGCCCGACAACAACATCGTGCGGACCGCGGTCGAGGCGCTGGCGGCCGTGCTCGGCGGCACCAACTCGCTGCACACCAACGCGCTGGACGAGGTCCTGGCGCTGCCGAGCGAGCGGGCGGCCCGGATCGCGCTGCGGACCCAGCAGGTCATCGCCGAGGAGACCGGCGTCCTGAACGTGGCCGACCCGCTCGGCGGCTCCTGGTACGTCGAGGCCCTCACCGACGAGCTCGAGCGCCAGGCCGAGGAGATCTTCACCCGGATCCGGGAGATGGGCTCGGACGGGACGATGACCTCCGGCATCCTGCGCGGGATCGAGGACGGCTGGTTCACCGGCGAGATCGCCGAGGCCGCCTTCCAGTACCAGCAGAAGCTGGAGAAGCGCGAGAAGCGGGTTGTCGGCGTCAACGTGTACGAGGCCACCGACGAGCCGGCGCTGGAGATCCTGCGGATCTCCGGCGACGTCGAGACCGAGCAGGTCAAGGCGCTGGGCGCGCGCAAGACGGCCCGGGACGAGGACGCGGTCCGGGCGGCGCTGGCCGCGATGGTCGACGCCGCCCGCGGGACGGCCAACCTCGTCCCGCCGATGCTCGACGCGGTCCGGGCCGAGGCGACGCTGGGGGAGATCTGCGGCGTGCTGCGCGACGAGTGGGGCGCGTACACCGAACCTGCCCGCTTCTAGGGGGACGCTGTCCCTAAATCTGAGGGTTCAGGGAGATCCGCGACAGGACTGGTCCGGGGCGCGACTACGCTTGACCCATGCAGCCTGGTCGTTCTCAGCGTGGTGCCGGTCCGGCGCCCAGTCCTGCCATGTCCGCCGCGCTGTCGGGCGCGGTCGACCTTTCCGCCCTCCAGGCCCGCAACGAGGCCCGCGAACGGGCCGACGCCCAAGCGGCCGCGCAGGCGACGGCCGTGGCGAACGGCGAGGGTCCGCCCGATCCGGTGACGGTGATCGATGTCACCGAGGAGACCTTCCAGGCCGAGGTGCTGGACCGCTCGTTCCGGACGCCGGTCGTGCTCGACCTCTGGGCCGAGTGGTGCGGGCCCTGCAAGCAGCTCTCGCCGATCCTGGAGAAGCTGGCCGAGCAGGCGGACGGGGCCTGGGTGCTGGCCAAGATCGACGTGGACGCCAACCCGCAGATCGCGCAGGCGCTGCGGGTGCAGGGCATCCCGGCGGTGAAGGCGGTCTACCAGGGTCAGCTGCTCGGCGAGTTCGCCGGCGCGCTGCCCGAGGACGAGGTGCGCAACTTCCTGGACCAGGTCGTCGAGGTGACCGGGACGGTCACGCCGGGCGAGGACGGCGTCGCTGTCGAGGAGGCGCCGGAGCCGGAGGACCCGCGGGTGCTGGCCGCCGAGGACGCGACCGCGCGCGGCGACTTCGACGACGCCATCGGGCAGTACGCGGCGATTCTCGCGGCCGAGCCGGCCCACGAGCGGGCCGCGGCCGCGATCCGCGAGGTCGAGCTGCTGCGGCGGGTCACCGGGGCGGCGCCGGACGCGATCGCCAAGGCGGATGCCGCGCCGGACGACGTCGAGCTGGCGATGGCGGCGGCGGACCTGCAGCTGGCCGAGGGTCAGATCTCCAACGCGTTCGCCCGGCTGCTGGCGGCGATCCGGGCCAGCTCCGGCCCCGAGCGTGAGCAGGTCCGGCTGCGCCTGGTCGAGCTGTTCAACGTCGTCGGCAACGAGGACCCCCGCGTCACCGGCGCCCGCAAGGAACTCTCCCGCGCACTCTTCTAGACCCACCCCCACTCGGGCCCCCTCCGCACACCGCGGCCGGGGCCCGAGCCATCTCCGGATCCGCCACGGCCGGATCCGCGCTGCCGGCCGGAGCCCCCGGCGACCCGTCCCCGCGCGCCCGGAAGCCCGCGCGTCCGCGCCCGGCAGCCCCCGCGCACGGAGCCCCCGCCGCAGACCGCGCCGCCGGCAGACCGCGCCGCCGGCAGATCGCGCGTCCGGGAGCCCGCGTCCGGAGCCGGCGCTGCCCGGGAGCCGGCGCTGCCCGGGAGCCGGCGCTGCCCGGGAGCCGGCGCTGCCCGGGAGCCGGCGCTGCCCGGGAGCCGGCGCTGCCCGGGAGCCGGCGCTGCCCGGGAGC
>DASYKU010000100.1 GCA_035995165.1 Mycobacteriales bacterium | reverse complement strand
GCGTCCTCGTCGACGATGATCAGCGTCCGCTCGAACTGGCCCATGTTCTCGGTGTTGATCCGGAAGTAGGCCTGCAGCGGGATGTCGACGTGGACGCCCTTGGGCACGTAGATGAACGAGCCGCCGGACCAGACCGAGGTGTTCAGCGCGGCGAACTTGTTGTCGCCGACCGGGATGACCGACCCGAAGTACTCCTGGAAGAGCTCCGGGTGCTCCTTCAGGCCGCTGTCGGTGTCCAGGAAGATGACGCCCTGGTCCTCCAGCTCCTTCTGGATCTGGTGGTAGACGACCTCGGACTCGTACTGCGCGGCGACGCCGGAGACCAGGCGCTGCTTCTCCGCCTCCGGGATGCCGAGCCGGTCGTACGTCGACTTGATGTCGTCCGGGAGCTCCTCCCAGGACGCAGCCTGCTTCTCCGTCGACCGGACGAAGTACTTGATGTTCTCGAAGTCGATGTCGGCCAGGTCGGCACCCCAGGTCGGCAGCGGCTTGCGGTCGAACAGGCGCAGGCCCTTCAGCCGCATCGCCAGCATCCAGTCCGGCTCGCTCTTCTTGGCCGAGATGTCGCGCACGACCTCCTCGGACAGGCCACGCTTGGCGCCGGCGCCGGCCGTGTCGGCGTCGGCCCAGCCGAACTTGTAACGCGAGAGCTGCTCGATCTGCTCGCCCTGGGTCAAGGTCATGCTCGCGTCCTCCCGGAAGCGGCGGAGTTGGTGCTGGGGATGTAGGTGGTGCAGACCGCGTCGCCGCGGGCGATGGTGGCCAGTCGCTGGACATGGGTGCCCAACAGCCGTTCGAACGCCTTTGTTTCGGCCTCGCACAGCTGCGGGAACTCCGCGGCGACGTGCGCGACCGGGCAGTGGTGCTGACAGAGCTGGCCGCCGCTGCCCACGCGATGGGCTGACGCAGCGTAGCCCTCGCTGGTCAGAGCCTCGGCGAGCGCCTCGATGCGCTCCGGCGCGGCGCGGACCTCGGAGCCGTGCCGCTGCTCGACGATCTCGACCCGGCGGGCGGCGAACTCGGCCACCGCCTCGTCCCCGCCGGTCTCGGCCAGGAATCTGATCGCGGCCGCCGCCAGGTCGTCGTACGCGTGCGGGAAGCTGGCCCGGCCCGTCTCGGTGAGCAGGAACTCCCGGGCCGGCCGGCCGCGGCCGCGCTGGGCGCCGCCCAGCGGCCGCTGCTCCCGGTCGGTGGCCAGCCCGTCGGCGGCCAGCGCGTCGAGGTGACGGCGGACCGCGGTCGGGCTGATGCCGAGCCGTTCGCCCAGCGCAGCGGCGGTGGCCGGGCCCTGCTCCAGGAGCAGGCGGGCCACCTCGTCCCGCGTCGGGACCGGCCGGGCGATTTTCACACTGCTGATGTTACTTATATCCGCGGCCGGGTGCACGTCCGACCCTCCGCAGCGTGTCCACGCTCACGCTCATACCCTTGCTGACGTGGACCACCCCGCGGTCGAGGTGCACGACCTGCACAAGCGGTACGGCGCCGTCACCGCCGTCGCGGGCCTCTCGCTGAACGCCGTCGCGGGCGAGGTGCTGGCGATCCTCGGACCCAACGGCGCCGGCAAGACCACCACGGTCGAGATGTGCGAGGGCTACCGCCGCCCCGACAGCGGGTTCGTCCGGGTCCTGGGCCTTGACCCGGTACGGGACGCGACCGCGGTGCGGCCCCGGGTCGGGGTGATGCTGCAGGGCGGCGGCGGGTACCCGGGGGCGAAGGCGGGCGAGATGCTCCGGCTGCTGGCGGCGTACGCGGCCCGGCCGCTGGACCCGGGCGAGCTGCTGGACCGGCTCGGGCTGAGCGCGGCGGCGGAGACGGCGTACAAGCGGCTGTCGGGCGGGCAGAAGCAGCGGCTGTCGCTGGCGATGGCCGTGGTCGCCCGGCCGGAGCTGGTCTTCCTGGACGAGCCGACCGCGGGGCTCGACCCGCAGGCCAGGCACGCGACCTGGGACGTGGTCCGGCAGCTGCGGAGGGACGGGGTGACGGTCGTGCTGACCACGCACTACATGGAGGAGGCCGAACGGCTGGCCGACCGGGTCGTGGTCGTCGACGACGGCCGGGTGGTCGCGGTCGGCAGCCCGGTCGAGCTGACCCGGGACGGGGCCGAGGGGCAGCTGCGCTTCACCGCGGTGCCGGGGCTGGACCTGGTCGCGCTGGCCGCGGCGCTGCCGTCGAAGGTCACGGTGTCCGAGCAGCGCCAGGGTGAGTACCTGGTTTCCACCGGCGGTCCCGTGGACCCGCACCTGGTCGCCGCGGTCACGGCCTGGTGCGCCGAGCACGAAGTGCTCACCGAGGACCTCACGGTCCGCCGCCGCTCCCTCGAGGACGTCTTCCTCGAGCTCACCGGGCACGGCCTGCGATGACGACCTTCGTGCCCGCGCCCGGGGCGGCGCCGATGGGGCGGATGCTGGCCGCGCAGACCCGGATGGAGCTGCGGCTCTCGCTGCGCAACGGCGAGCAGGTGCTGCTCACCCTGCTGGTCCCGCTGCTGCTGACCGCGGTGCTGGTGGCCGAGCCGTTCATCCAGGTCGACAGCGGCCGGCGGGTCGACTTCGTGGTGCCGGGCGTGCTCGCGCTCGCGGTCACCTCGGCCGCGTTCACCGGGCTCGCGATCGGCACCGGCTTCGAGCGCAAGTACGGCGTGCTCAAGCGGCTCGGCGCGACCGCGCTGCCCCGCTCGGTGCTGCTGCTGGGCAAGACCGGCGCGGTGCTCTGCGTGGAGCTGCTGCAGGTGCTGCTCGTCGGCGGGCTCGGGCTGGCGCTGGGCTGGCGGCCGGCCGGCGGCGCCGGGGCGGTGCTGAGCACGGCGTTGCTGGTGATCGCGGGCACGGCCGCGTTCGCCGGGCTGGGCCTGCTGATGGCCGGGACGCTGCGGGCCGAGGCGACGCTGGCGGCGGCGAACCTGGCCTGGTTCCTGCTGCTGTTCTTCGGCGGCGTTCTGTTCCCGTTGTCCAAGTTCCCGGCGGGATTGGCCGACGTGCTGCAGTTCCTGCCCACCGCGGCGCTGTCGGACGGTCTGCGCGACGTGCTGCGCGACGGGGCCGGGCTGCCGGTGCAGTCCCTGGTCACGCTGGTCGTGTGGGCTGTGGTCACGCTCGGCGCGGCGGCGATGACGTTCAAGTGGGAGTGAGGCAGGGTAGGCCGCTCGCGACAGCTTCAGTCCCGATCGGAGGCCTCGACTCATGAGTCTTGCTCGTCGCGCCGCACGCGCGGCGCTCGCCGCCAGCTTCGTCAGCGGCGGAATCGACCAGATCCGCAATCCGCAGCCGAAGGCTGCGCCGGCCTCTCCGATCGCCAAGCCGATCGCCGACCGGATCCCGCAGCTGCCCAACGACCCCGAGTCGCTGGTCAAGCTGGACGGGGCGATCAAGGTCGTCGGCGGTCTCGGGCTGGTCTTCGGGCCGTTCGCGCGGCCGGCGGCGCTCCTGCTCGCCGGCAGCATGGTGCCCACGACGCTGGCCGGGCACCGCTTCTGGGAGACCACCGACCCGGATCAGAAGGCGAGCGACAAGGTCGAGTTCTTCAAGAACGTCAGCCTGGTCGGGGGGCTTCTCATCACCGCCCTCGACACCGGCGGCCGGCCGTCGATCCCGTGGGTGGCCAACAAGGCCGCGCACGGTGCGGCCGAGGCCGTCGGGGACGCCGCCGGCTCGGTCGGCGACGCCGTGACCGGGGCCGCCGGTGCGGTCGCGGGCGCGGCCGGGGTCGTCGGCGGGGCGGTCCGCAGCAACTCGCCGTCGCTGTCGAAGAAGACCCGCAAGGCCCTGGCCAGGGCCGAGAAGCGCAGCGCCGCGCTGTACGCGGCGGCCGAGGCCCAGACGGCCAAGGCGTGGGCCAAGGCCGAGAAGCAGGGCGGCCGGGCGATCGCCCCGGCCGAGAAGCGCGGGCCGGGGGCCTGGAGCCAGGCGCAGGAGGCCGCGGTCGCGGCGCTCGGCGCGGCCGGGGCCACCGCCAGCAGGGCGCTGGAGTCCGCGCAGGACTCCGACGTCTCCAAGCGGGCGCAGAAGAAGGCGTCCAAGGCGCGCGAGTCGGCCCAGGACTCGGCTTCGGACCTGTCGAAGCGGGCCCAGAAGAAGGCCGACAAGGCGGTGGCATCGGCCCAGGACTCGGCTTCGGACCTGTCCGCCCGGGCCCAGAAGAAGGCCCGGAAGCAGGGCGCGTCGGCGTACGGGTCCGCCCAGGACTCGGCCGCCGCGCTGTCCCGGCGGGCGCAGCGGAAGGCGGCGGAGGCGTACGCGTCCGCGCAGGCCTCGGCGGCGTCGCTGTCGAAGCGGGCCCAGAAGAAGGCCGACAAGGCCGGGGTCAAGGCGCAGAAGCGGGCGGCCAAGAAGGCGGATGCGGCTCAGTCCGCCGCCGCCGGGTACGCGGCTGCCGCCGGCGACTACGCCAACGACCGGGGTCCGGTCGTGGCGGACGCGGCCAGGACCGCCGCGGCGGCGACCAAGGAGGGCGCGCTCACCGCCAAGGAGGGCATCGTCGCGGCGAAGGACAAGGTCGTCGCGGCTGCTTCTCGCTGAACACAGACCGACCCCCGGCGGCTCCGGCCTCGGGGGTCGTTCTCTGTCTGAGTCGAGAGATCCCGGTGGCCGTGAGCTCGCGGCCCGGTCGGGGGTCAGCTACCGAGGCGGAGGATCTCCGCCGGTGGGGTGCGGTCGGCGACGCGTTGGGCGTAGAGGGACGTGAGGACGGTGACCACGACCACCGCAGCGGCGGCGCCGGCCAGGACCGGGACCGGGAGGACCAGCAGCGGGGTCGGCGGCCGGGCCGGGTCCACGTCGAGCAGCCCGTGCACCAGCCCCAGTCCCAGCCGGCTCAACCCGACCCCGACCGCGTACGCGACCCCGAGCAGCAGCCCGAGCTCGGCCAGCAGCGAGCGCAGGTGGGTGGCCCGGGACAGTCCCATCCGCCGGCCCAGCGCGTACGAGGCGATGCGGGAGCGCTGCCGGGTCTCCACGTAGAGCAGCAGCGCGCCCACCGAGACCAGGCCGACCAGCCCGGCCAGCGCAGTGAGGTAGCCGAAGGTCCAGGTGATGCCGAGGTAGTCGGCGGCCCGGAAGATTTCGGCCTGGTCGACGGTGTCGAACAGGAGCTTGTCCTGGGCCTGGATCGCGGCCTCGGCCGGCGCCGCCGGCCCGTTCGTCCAGAGCTCGTACGTGGCCCCGGCGTGCTCGTCGACCGGCCCCAGCCGGGACGCCGCCACGATGATCATCGGGTACGGCAGCCGCCGCCCCGGGAACAACGACGCGGTCGCGACCTCGGCCACGTGCGCGGTGGTCGTGCCGAGCGGGATGTCCGCGGTCGGCCCGAGCTCGTGGCGCGGGTCGACCACGATCGCCGGCACCCGGCCGCCCGGCGCCGGCCCGGTCAGCGTGGCCAGCAGGTCGCCGAACGAGCGGGACGCGAACTCCGGCCGCCAGTACGCCGTCCGCAGCAGCGACGCCGGGTCGACCGCGAGGAAGGCGACCGGGGTGTCGGCGTCGAGCTGGCCGTAGTTGTAGCGGACCACGATCGTGCCGGCCCGGTCGGTCGCGGCGGACCGGTCGAGGTGCTCGTTGGTCGACGCCGAGACGGTGGCGCCGGTGAAGAGGCGGGCCTTGGCGTCCAGGGTCCGGGACGATCCGGTGGTGAGGCCGGCCGCGTACACCGAGATCGCGACCGGGGTGGCCGCGGCGGCCAGCAGCACCACGGCCGCGACCCGGGACGCGGTGAGCCGGCGGGTGGCCAGGTACCAGGCCGGGCTCAGCCGGCCGGCCCGCCGGGACAGCAACGGCAGCAGCAGCGTGAGCAGCCGGACCGCGAGCATCGACCCGCCGAGGATGAACAGCAGCGGAAACAGCACCACGAGCAGGTTCACCTGGGCCACGTTCTGCACGACCGTGACCGCCGCCCCCCGCCGCAGCGCGAGGTAGGTGGCCACCGCGCCGCCGAGCAGGACCAGCTCCCAGGGCACGTACGCGAGCCGGGACCGGCGCCGGCCGATCGGCTTCTCGGTCGCGTTGCGGGCCCGGATCCCGGCGACCGCGCCGAGCAGCGCCAGCCCGGCCAGCAGCCCGCCGCCGGCCACCACCGCCGCCTGCCGGTACGCCGAGGGGTCCAGGTCCGGGCTCGGCCCCAGCCGCCCGACCAGCCAGCGGGCCAGCACCGCGCCGAGCAGGGTGCCGAGCGCGGCCGGCA